>JAFGJP010000211.1 GCA_016929035.1 Candidatus Auribacterota bacterium
ATAAAATATTGCCATTATGCCCTTGGGAGGAAAATATGGTTAAAGTTCTTGTCGTCGATGATTCACCCCTCGCAAGAGAGATGATCACAACCATTCTCAATACCGATTCAGAGATCAATGTCATCGGGCAGGCTTCTAATGGCCGGGAAGCGATTGAGTTTTTGAAGAATAATCCGGAAAAGCCTGATATTATCACCTGCGATATACAGATGCCCATCATGAACGGATTTGAGGCCATAGAACATATTATGGCCTACAATCCAACGCCCATACTGATCGTGACTGTTTTGAACAAGGACGAGAATTTCATGAAAGCCCTCAAGCTGGGAGCTCTCGACATCATCCAGAAGCCTGCTCCTGATTCATGGATCGAGATCCCGAAAATCGGGATGGAATTAATTGAGAAAGTCAAGCTTCTTTCCAGGGTCAATGTTGTTATTCACCTCGATGGGAAGCAAAAGGCCCGCCAAAAGGGAAAGATGAAAGGCCTTGAAGAAATTGAAAAGAGGGTCCAGGCCGAAGATAAAGTCGTAGGGATTGCATCATCGACAGGAGGCCCGACAACGCTTCTCCGGCTTTTTAAGACTTTCGAGCAAGATTTTCCGGCGCCTGTGCTGGTTGTCCAGCATATGTCCGAAGGCTTTTTTATCAAGGGGCTGATCGACTGGTTTAAAAACAGCATCAAGATGCCCATCAAGCAGGCGGAAGACGGAGAAACAATAGAAAACGGATGCATTTACATATCGCCCATCAATGTTCATCTCAAGCTGAAAGGCCGGACGATCGTGCTGGATGATTCTCCGCCTATCAGGAATCAGAAGCCCTCGGCTGATCTTCTTTTTGAGACCATGGCGGAGTATCACAAAGAAAATTGTATTGCTATTGTCCTGACCGGTATAGGAGAAGACGGCGCAGGAGGCATCAAGCGGGTAAAGGAGCTGGGCGGCCTTACGATAGCCCAGGACCAGGAAACGAGCACGGTGTTCGGCATGCCGAAGGCAGCGATAGACACCGGTTGTGTAGACAAGATACTTCCCTTGGAAGAAATCGGGCACTTTTTAAACGAAATATTCTTCAATGAAGTCGACGATTCTTATAGCTGATGACAGCCCCTTGATCCGTGATATTGTTGGTAGCATAATCACATCCATGGGGCACACTCTTTTAACTGCGGAAGACGGTATCAGCGGTGTCAGAAAAGCATTTTCTTATATACCTGATTTGATCATTCTGGATATATCCATGCCGGGCATCAACGGATTTCAGGCTTGTCGCCTTCTTAAAAACGACCCTGTGACGGCTCATATCCCTATTATTATCCTGACAGGCGAAAAACGGCCCATTAGCCAGTTCTGGGGAAAGGAAGTGGGTGCGGACAGCTACATTGTCAAATCGAAAGATATCGGTCCCCTTTCAAAGGAAATCGCAAAGCTTCTCGAGGAAAGGAAAATAAAGACCGACGCACCATCAGTGGAAGAGGAAATCTCCGAGATGAAGATATTGGGAAAGATCAGCCAGCTTCTTGACAAGGAGCTGATCAAGTCAACCCTTCGGAAAATCGAGCTTGAATCCATACTTCAAAACATCAACGAAGCCATTATCGTGATCGACAGGACCGATTTGATAAAGGAAATCAATGATTACGGCCTTGATCTTTTTGATTTGAGAAGCCAGGCCTGGCAGAATTTAAAGATCCAGCATCTCATCCCGGAAAGAGAATTTCTCACTTTTGACACACTGATCGCCCAGAGCAACTCCGGCTTGATAAAAGAGAGAGAGATCACGTATACGTCTCGTTCCAAAACCCATAATCTCCTTATTGATTTTTCCCTGATCAAGAATTTCCAGTCAGACATAGAGGCTATAGTCATTTTCTTCAGGGACATCACCCACCTGAAAGAGTTCGAGCGTATGAAAGCCGAGTATTTTTACAACGTTGTGCAGGAGATCCGCAATCCGCTGACAAGCGCGAAGGAGGCCATCCATTTTCTTTTGAGCGATACGCCCGGGAAGATGAATGAGACACAGAACTCCGTTCTCAAAATCATCCAGGAGGATGTCAACAGGCTGATCCGATTTACAGACAGCATGATCAACATATCGGAAATGGAGCTTTCTTCCAGCCTGCTCAACCTGGAGCGGCTTGATGCTGTCAGGGTCGCCCAGGCCGGCTTTGATAAGAATAGAAAGATGTCAGAGCTGAAAAAGATCAAAGTCAGCTGGCAGCTGCCGGAAGAAAAGCTATGGATAAAGGGAGACAGAGAAAAGCTTGTTGAAGTCTTTTCAAATATATTCTCGAACTCCGTCAAGTTCAACAGGACCGGAGGTACTGTGAAAGTCGCGGTAAGACGCATGAAAAAGGACAATAAAGATTTTGTAAAAGTGGCTGTCAGGGATACGGGCGTGGGTATCGATCCGAGTGAGCTCAGGCTGATTTTCGATAAAGAAAAAAAGGTTGACGCCCGTTTGAGAAAAAAAGGCGGAGAGTTCGGCCTCAGCATGGCGATCGCTAAAATGGTCCTTGATCTTCACCAGAGCCTTATCAATGTGAAAAGTAACGTCGGCAAGGGGACAACGTTTATCGTTTGTATTCCTTTGGAACAATGATGTGGAAAAATAATTTTAATAATTTCAATGATCTTCTGATGAAGAGAAAATTTCTTTACGGCATGGCCGGCCTGTGCGCGCTCTCGTTCATCGGCGTTTTTTTTCTTCACCAGTACTTCATTCTAAGGCTTTTTTGTTTTGTTCTTATTCTTTGGCTTATCTTATTGTTCCTGTCTTTATCTGGCTATAGCGAAGCCCTCAAGACATCCATTCATGAGCAGGACCAGAAGACTCAGCAGGAGATCGAAAGCAAGACGAAAGAGCTGGAAGCTCTCACCCAGCTCCTGACGGCAAAGAATAAAGAGCTGGAGAAGCGAAACTACGAGCTTCAGAAGCATGAGCTGACGGCTCTCAAGATCATGGAGGAGATGGATATTTCCAACTGGAAGCTCAAGAGGCAGTCCCAGGTTCTCGAGGATGCAAAGACTCAGCTTGAAAAGCGCTCGAACGAGCTGTCGATTCTTTATGATCTGAGCAATTCCATGGGCTATGTTTCTGATTTTGAAAATCTTTTTTTGACGATTTTTTCTTCCATAACCAAAGCCTCGCGGCTGTACGCTATCTCGATCCTTCTCTTTGCGGAAAACAAGAACTATTTTTTTACAAGCGTTCCGCAAAGCAGGGAGAAGGTCATGGAAAAGATCGTGAACGACGTCATGAACGCTCTTCACCCGATGACGAATGAAGTCATCAATCCGGAAGATATTCTGATAACGAGCTGCCGCGTCGACCAGAAGAAGCTTGTCAAGCTGGCTGATGAGAACGAACCCCGTATTGCGACATCCAATTTCCCTATTATTCATAAAGGGAATCTGAAGGGTATTTTCAGCGTTGCCATACCGTCCCATCACAGCTTTTCCGACAGCGAGCTGAAGATGTTCCAGACGATCGTCAACCACATCGCCAATGCGCTCAACAACATCCAGCAGCTGATAAAGAAAGAAACAACAAAAATGGATATGATGGTCAAAAGCATGGCCGACGGCGTTATTATGACCAACATGAGAGGAGAAGTCCTTATCATCAACCCGTCAGCCAAAAGAGTCCTGGGCATCAAAAAAGACCGGCTCGAGCAGAACCCTATTGAGGACGGCGCCAGGTACTTTCAGATAATCGACATGATGAAGAGAATGGCTGCGGACAACAGGGAGTCATTAACAAAAGTCATTCAGATACAAAAGCCGCGGCCGCGGTTCATCAATTCAGACATTTTTCTTGTGAAGAGTGATGATGGTGTTCCTCTGGGGATAGTCGCTATTCTGAAAGATATCACAAAGATGAAGGAGCTTGACGACATGAAGACGGATTTTGTTTCAACGGTAAGCCATGAGCTTCGCACGCCGCTTTCATCCATCAAGGAAGCGGTTTCTCTGGTCTGGGAAGAAACCGTCGGGCAGATCAACGAAACGCAGAAAAAATGCCTCAGGATAGCCAAGGAAGAAGTCGAGCGCCTCACGAGGCTTATCAACGACGTCCTTGACATATCCAAGCTTGAGTCGGGCAAAGACGAGCTTCATTTAAGAAGCGTAGAGATCAGCGAAGTCATCAAAAAATCCTTGGATGCGCTGAAGCCTCACGCGGAAAAAAAGGACATTCATATTACGTTAAATATTTTTCAAGAGGCTACCGTAATTATCGACGAAGATAAGATCATGCAGGTCCTTATTAACTTGATCGATAACGCCATCAAGTTTACGCCGGAAAAAGGCTCTATATCC
>JAFGJP010000212.1 GCA_016929035.1 Candidatus Auribacterota bacterium
GTTCCGGGGAGCTTTGCCTTTTCGAAATCCCGGAACAGTTGTCTGGGCCTGAAAGTGCTTCAGGACTTCGTCTTCCGAGGAAGCGATCTCTTCATGAGGAATAGAGACATTGAGATTCAGCAGGCATCCTTTTTTTTCTTCTGTTTTGACTTCCATGGCCTTTCCTTATTTTCGATTAAAAAAAATGGAGCGAGCGAAGGGATTTGAACCCTCGACAACCACGTTGGCAACGTGGGGCTCTACCGCTGAGCTACGCTCGCCCTTGAAACGTAAAACATGATACTTTATACAATATAAATGGTCAAATCAATAAAAAATTTTCATGAAACCTGTATTGAACCATAGGGGATTCAGGATAAATGGGACTCATGCCATCTTTTCTTTTATCATGTATCGAATATCGTCCATAGTCCGCAGACTACTGTGTCACAGCAATTTTTTTTCAAATATGCCGTTATCCGCGTCAATCTGTGTTCGATTTGCGTTTTCTGTCATCTGACAGAAATGCGAGAGGGGGGAGTCGAACCCCCACGCCAAAGGCTCTAGATCCTAAGTCTAGCGCGTCTGCCAGTTCCGCCACCCTCGCACTTATTGTTTATAATCTGCATATTTGCTGTGTTTATGAAATGTGCAGGTTAAGGCGAAAATATTATATCAGAGATTGCAGGGGTGGCAACAGAAATGGATGCAAGATAGAAAATGCAGGATACAAGGTTTTTTATTGTGGGTGGCTCAGTGTGTTCATAAGCAGGGCCTGGTCGCGTGCCGAAGCGGGCATGGACCCTGAGCTTGTCGAAGCGGAGCGAAGGTCGCGACCGGAGTGCAGGGTTAGCTCGCCGGGTTAACCCAAACGTCCCTGCGTTGAACATATTGAGCCAGGACCCGCTGGTACAGTAAACCCAACTGGTGAACAATACAGAAAGAAACGGGTGCCATACCCATGCCAGTAATCAAAATATAGACCTGAATTCATCAGTCCGGCGGAACATATTTTATTTCTTGAAGTTCAGAGAGTGATGTATTAAAATTTTACACATCTGCATCATTTCCTAAGGGATAGAACAGGGGGCCGTGAATGGCGGGAAAAGCCATTTTTTTCAATAATATTCAGAATGATAACATGCTCAATCTGATAAAAAGAGCTCCTTTTTTTATAGCTGTTCTTGATGAAAAGGGACGTGTTGTCTTTTTTAACAAGGAAGCTGAAAGAGTGACAGGATGCTCCTTTCAATCTGCCAGAGATAAAGATTTTATAGAGACTTTTTTTTCCCAGGAAACAAAAGAGCCGTTCAGAACCTATTTTTATCAGAAGAACGCCAAGAAAACTTTTATCGAGCCGTTTGTCTGCGTGCTTCTAGTCAAAGGACAGCCTGCCCGCTATATGGAGTGGACAGGGCTGAGAAGCCAGACAAGCGGAAACGAAAGGCTGATCCTTATAGGAAAAGATCTGACGGAATCTTTAACGAGGATCTCTGATCTGCTTTCTCAGACGCTGCATGACATTAACAATTCCGCAACGTTTATTATCGGAAACATGCCTTTTCTTCGGGAAGCATGGTCTGACATCAGAAGCATTCTTGATGAGCAAAGCCAAAAACAGGACAGCTTTGAAATAGCCAGGCTTCCTTATAGTTTTTTCAAGGAAGACTATCCTCAGGTGATCGAGGACATCGAAACGGGATGCCGGCGGATGAAAAATATTGTAGCCAAGTTTAAAGAAATCGAGGGAATCATCAATGAACAAAAAAAGTCGAGTGCTCGTCATTGATGACGATCCATCAACGATCCGTTTTGTCAAACGTATCCTGCTGCAGGAAAAGTTTTATCAGGTGACAACAGCGGCCGGCAGCCAGGAAGCCCTGGATATTCTTGAGTCCTCAGAATATTCTTTTGATATTGCGATTATCGACCAGAAGCTGCCTGATATCATGGGCATTGACCTCCTCAAAATGATCAAGGACAGATATTCGAGAACAGAGTGTGTCATGCTGACGGCGATCGATGATGTCGAGGTCGCTGTGAAAGCCATAAAGATAGGAGCTTATGATTTTCTGAGAAAGCCGGTAGAACCATCAAAGCTTGTTGTCACTCTGAGGCATATTCTTGAAAAAGGAGATCTCCTTAGCAGGATCGAAAACCTTCGAGACAAGTCCGAAGATTTTGGACACAAGGAGGCCTTCCGTCCTATTGTGACAAGAAGCCTCAAGATGTTTGATCTTTTTCACCAGGTGGAAATGATGGCTTCAACAGATGACCCGATTCTTATATGCGGAGAGAGCGGGACAGGAAAAGAGCTTTTTGCCAGAAGCATTCATGAAATCAGGTTTGAGAACCAGAAGCTGTTTTCCGCTGTCAATATTTCTTCTTACCAGAACGAGCTTCTTTCCAACGAGCTTTTTGGACATGTCAAAGGAGCCTATACGGGAGCTCAAACGGAAAGTGAAGGCATTATCGGGGTCACGAATGACGGGACCCTTTTTCTTGACGAGATAGGGGACCTTGATCTATCCGTGCAGTCCCGGCTCTTGAGAGTCCTTGAGAACAAGGAATATTACCGTATCGGGGACACGAGGGTCAAAAAGGTCAGGTGCCGGTTTATTTTTGCCACCAACAAGGATCTTTTTCAGCTCATGGAAAGGGGGCTTTTTCGAAAGGACCTCTATTTTCGTATTTCCGCCCATATTGTCTCCATCCCGCCGCTCAGAGAGAGGCGGGAAGATATCGATATTCTGGCCGGAACGTTTCTCCAGAGGTTTGCGGAAAAGAGCAGGAAGAAGATAAAGGGGATCCATCCAGAAGTCAGGGAGCTTCTTAACCGGTATAATTTTCCAGGCAACGTCAGGGAACTGGAAAACATTATTAAGTCGTCTTCCGCCATAGAGACGGCGCATCAGATTACAAAAAAATCACTGCCCAAGTATTTCCTGAACTATTTTTTTGAGGACTCACGCCAGGACCTTGTTTCCCTGCAGGAAATGGAAAGGCGGCACATCCGCACTATTCTCGAAGCCGTGAACAAAAATAAATCTCACGCCGCGAAGATTCTGGGAATTTCCAGGCCCACGCTTATCAAGAAGCTGAAAGAGTACGGAAATTCCGTTTAGCCCTTTATATTCGTTAAGGAAGATGTGCTTCGCACGATAATTTGAATAATGAGCCA
>JAFGJP010000213.1 GCA_016929035.1 Candidatus Auribacterota bacterium
AGCACGGACAGGGAAAATAGGGGATGGAAAAATCTTCATTCTCGATCTGCCGGAGTGTATTCGGATACGAACAGGTGAGAGAGGAGGGAAAGCTATCGGTTGAACCCACAAAAAAGGAGGAGTGAATGGAGGATAGAAAACTTATCACAAACATCAAGCGACTCAAAGAAGAAAGGAGGTACACACTGTACGATTTATCAAAAATTCTCGATGTCCAAATCGCCACTATCGAAAGATGGCTGAAGACGAACAGGATCAACAGAGTCTATGCCAGGTTGGTCAGAGAGAAACTGAAAATCTCATAATTTTTTTTGCCGGTATTATTCAGTAGAGTAACAAGTTCAATAAACAATTATTTGCGCATGAAGAACAAAAATCGCAGACAAACACGATTAAGAAAAGCCCTAACAGGCAAGGAGAAGACCATGGGTAAAATGACAAAAAATGACGTATTAAAAACTGTCAAGGAGCAGGATGTCAAATTCATCCGTCTCTGGTTCACAGATATACTGGGACAGGTAAAAAGCTTTGCCATCACTGATGGGGAACTGGAAACAGCCCTCGAAAATGGCATGGGTTTCGACGGGTCTTCCATTACAGGATATCAGTCCATTGAAGAAAGTGATATGATTGCTATGCCTGACCCAAAAACTTTCCAGGTTCTTCCATGGAGACCTCAGGAAAAGAAAGTCGCGCGCATGATATGTGACGTTCTCACCCCTGATCAGAAACCCTATGAAGGCGATCCCAGGTACGTTCTCAAAAGAGCGCTGAAAAGAGCGGCAGATATGGGTTTTGACCACTATTATCTTGGACCAGAGCTGGAATACTTCTATTTTAAAACGGATTCACCAGATACCGAGATCCTCGATAAAGGGGGATATTTTGATCTGACAACACTTGATGTGGCCAGTGATCTGCGCCGTGAAACAGTCATGGCGCTTGAAAAAATGGGAATTCCTATTGAATATTCCCACCATGAAGTCGGCCCCAGCCAGCATGAAATCGATATGCGCTACACCGATGCCCTGGAAATGGCTGATCACGTTATCACATACCGGGTCGTTGTCAAAGAGATTGCTCAGAAGTTCGGCGTTTACGCGACATTCATGCCCAAACCTCTTTTTGGAGAAAACGGCTCTGGCATGCATACGCACCAGTCTCTTTTTACGGGAGAGAGCAACGCCTTTTTCTCTAAAAAAGACAAATACAATCTTACCGAGGTTGCCCAGCACTTCATCGCCGGCCAGCTCAAACACGCCAGAGAAATGAGCCCGGTTTTTGCTCAATGGGTCAATTCCTATAAGAGGCTTGTCCCCGGCTATGAGGCTCCTGTATATATTGCCTGGTCGCGGCGTAATCGTTCAGCCCTTATTCGCGTCCCCATGTATCATCCTGGCAAGGAAAAAGCAACCCGCTGCGAACTCCGGTGTCCGGATCCTGGCTGCAATCCTTATCTGACTTTTGCTGTCATGCTGCAGGCCGGCCTTGACGGTATCGAGAAAAAGTATGAGTTTAAAGAGCCCATGGAAAAAAATCTTTATCATCTCTCCGATAAAGAAAGAAAAGAGCTCGGCATTGAATCGCTTCCAGACAGCCTGGGCGAAGCTGTGCATGAAGCGGAAAACAGCGAGCTGATCAAAAAAGCTCTCGGCGACCATGTGTTCACCCGCTTTATCGAACTCAAAAAGAAAGAGTGGCAGGATTACCGTATCCAGGTCACAGGATATGAACTGGAAAAGCTGCTTCCTATATTGTAAGACGCAGATATTCGCAGATCAAACGCGGATGGTCGCAGATGGAACATAAAAGATGCAAGATATTTGATTCAGGATAATTGAGAATTGATGATAAAAATATAGTCCTCTTCCATTTTATATCTTGTATCGATCAATCTTATATGCGTAAATCTGCGTTTGATTCGCGTTAATCCGCGTTTCCACAGGATACAATGATACTGATTATCAAACATATCATCTCAGAGGGTCCAGCAAAAATAGGGCAATATCTGGACGAAGCAGGCTATCAGTTAAAGACCGTGGAACTGGGACAAGGAGACGTATTGCCTCAAGATCTTCTTGGGATAGAAGCCATCATATCTCTTGGTGGACCGATGAACGTCTACGAAGAAAGCATTTATCCTTTTCTTTTAGAAGAAGATTTCTACATAAAACAGATCGTTCAAAAGAATATCCCTTTTCTTGGTATCTGTCTTGGCGCTCAGTTGCTTGCCAAAGCCTGCGGGGCAAACGTTGTCAAAGCTTTTCAAAGTGAAATAGGCTGGTTCACAGTCGACTTGAATAGGGAGGGGTCTTCTGATCCTCTTTTTCAAGATATGATGTCCCGTCAGGATGTTTTCCAATGGCACAACGACACATTTGGCATTCCTGAAGGCGGGCTTCTATTGGCAACAGCGCCGACATGTAAAAATCAAGCCTTCCGAGCAGGAAAGAGAGCTTACGGGCTTCAGTTCCATATAGAAGTAACAGAAAGAGAAATCAAGGAATGGTCTGAAGATTACATATTGGACCTCAATGAATACTTTCGGAGTCAAGGCAGAAAAATGCTTAATGAATATGATCTGTTAAAAAAAACAGTCAACAGACAGGCCAGTCTCTTCTGCAGAAACTTTGTAAAAATAATTGAAGAATATAAAAAGGAGCGCTGAAGCGAAATCATCATAGAACAGCCACAAAGACATAGAATCACAAAGGAAATATCTGGTTCGCACTTCGTGCGAACCGAACAGCCTTAACTGAACTTTCCGGCTACTTTAACACAGTTATATCCTGCGTTCTTTGCCTGAAAAAGTGTCTTGCCTGCAGAAGAAAGCAGCTCTTCATAATTCTCCCGCCCAAAGCGGGGATACCAGCTGAT
>JAFGJP010000214.1 GCA_016929035.1 Candidatus Auribacterota bacterium
AAGATTTCCCTTGTGATATTGAGAACATAATATCCTGAAACATCTCCTTCAATCCTCTGCCGGACCGCGAAGGAGAGGTTTCTCTGGTTGATGTGATTTTTCTGGCATCCTCCGATTTTTCCCGACTGATCGACGATTCTTCGAAAAATATTGAGCGTTACAGATATCATCACATCGATGTGCCTGGTATCGGCGATATTCTTCATCGCCTCCTCGATGATCTCCACGTCTTTTTCCTGCGACTTTTTGTATTCGTTGAGATTAGATTCGAGCTCCTCCAGCGTCAAAAAGCCTTTTTCCACAAGAGCTTCACCAAGATAGACCCGGTCGCTTTTCTGCTGATTCAGAAGATCATCCAGGTTCTCGTGTGTGAGATATCCCTTCTCCGTAGCCAGTTCGCCGAAAAATTTATTATGTCTTTTCTGAAGCTCGATGACTTCCTGGACCTGTTCGTGATTCATGAGACCCCTGTCAATGGCCAGCGTTCCAAGCTTGATGTTGACGTTTTTCTGGTATTCAACGGCTTCCAGCAGCTGCTTTCGGGTAATCGCCCCCTTCTCTATGAGAAACTGTCCGAAAAATTTCACGCTCATATGGTAACTCCTTTTTTAAGGCGGCTGTTTTACTCGTCTTTCTTTTCCACGATCTTCTTGAAGATCTCGATTATCTTGTCTTTTTCAATCGGTTTCATGATGAAATTTTCAGCGCCTTTTTTAAGACATTCCAAAACTTTTTCTTTGGTTCCAAGAGAAGACAGCATGATAACTCGGGCATCCTTGTCAACAGCCATGATCTCCTCCAGCGTCTTATCGCCAGGAACATCCGGCATAATGATATCGAGGAAAACAAGATCCGGTTGAAAAGATTTATATTTTTCAACTGCCTCGGCTCCGTTCAGCGCTTCCTGTATCTGCTTTACTCCTTCTTCTTCGAGTATCTTGCGAAGCATCTGTCGGGCAATAATGGAGTCGTCAACTATCAAAATCTTCAGTTCGTGAGCCCCTGGCATACCAACCTCCTTAATTAAAATCGCGTATCACAGACATTATAGTACGTTTGCTTCCTTTAGTAAAAACATTTTTATCCCTGTTGTTATCTGCAAGGCAACAGATTCCTGAAAATTTTCATCTCTTAAAAGAGATTCCTGTTCAGGCAGGATGATGTAAACCGCTTCGATGAGCACACAGGGGAGGGACGGGTTCCTCAATACGGCAAAATTTCCGAAGCGAACGCCGCCATCTTTCAGCTGTGTCGCTTTGAGGATCTCCCCATGGATGCATTCCGCGAAGATCCGCGAAGACGGCGTATAAAAATACGTCTCTGTCCCGCTGGCTTCATAAGCGTCCTTGCCGTTTGAAACAGAATTATTATGAATGCTCAAAAAAAGCTGAGAATCACTCTCACAGGCTTTTTTTACCCTGTCCCTGAGAGAGGCCTCGCTGGATTTTTTCTTCCGCGTCATAATAACGCTTGCCCCGTCTTTTTCTAATAACCGCCTCGCTCTTTCGGCAATGATCCAGTTAATTTCACTTTCCTCGAGGCGCGTCGGGCCAACGGCGCCGGGACCGGGATTGTGCCCCGCGTCAAGACATACCTTAATGCCGCGAAGAGGGTCATCCGCTTTGACTACAGGCGGCTTCCTGATTTTAAAGATCACGTTGCCTCCGGAAAAAGAGGTGCTCCATCCCCATAGGGGCTTGAATGGAAAAACAATATCAATGCGAAAAACATCCTGCTCCACCTGCTGAAATGTCACAGACGTGATTGTTTTATATTTCTCATTAATGATCCTGTCCACATTTCCTGTTGCGGAATAAAGATAAAGTGAAAGAGTTTTATCAGAGACCTTTTCTTCAACAAGATAGGCAAGGTTTCTCGGGCATGCCGCAACAAAATAAAGATAATCGCCGCTGCTTCTGACCTGGATATTGCCAACAGGAACTATGGGAAGCGCGCCTGGTTTTTCCACTTTTACCAGGTCTTTTTTTTCCACGTAAATATCTTCTCTTTCCGATAACTTCAGCCGGATATAAGGACCAAGTATTCCCGTTTCTTTCAAGCGGACCCCCTTCTGCAGAAGGAGCTTGTACCCGGATTCAGGAAAGCTTCTTCCTTTGACAAAATCTTCTGTTGTCTCAAAGACTTCTTCAGGAAAATCTTTTCTTATCCAAAGCGTCTGCGGACATTTTCTTGATGCGATTTTCTCATCTCCATCAAAAAGCTCAAAAAGAATGTTCTTTTTATCCGGAAACCCTTCATAAAAAGCATACGAGCCTTCGTAGACTCCCTGGTAGTCCTGAAACTCGATTTCCTGAAGAGGAAATCTTTTCTCCTCGCCTTCAAAACGAAAAAATCCCTGTTTTCCAGGAGTGCCCATAAACCGGAAAAGAATCTCTTCTCCAAGTGGTGCGACAATGTCATAGGCAGGCTGCATGAAAGCCATCTGGATATCAAAGATGTCAGGAGGAATGCTTTTTATCTCAGGGGCGATTTTTATTGTCTTTGTATCTTCAAATTCCCCCTGTGGGCTTTGAGACCTTGCATGAAAAGTGAAATTCCCGACTTCAACAGGCAGAAAGGCAAAAAATGCGCCGTTTTCATGGACTTTGACATCCGTATTGTTAATGGAAAGACGGCTTCCTGGCAGAGTCGAGCCAAAGATCATGGAATGTGTGATATAGGGAAAGGCCTGCCCTTCAAGAGGAAAAACGATATCAAGAGCTTTCCTGTGTCTCTCTTCGCCATGAAGGCGGAAAGGGAAAAAAACAAAAACTAGGAGCAGAATAAAAAAATACCATTTTTTGAGCATAATCCATTATACGGTTGTCAATGAAATGAGTCAATCCGTTTGGTCAGTTAAAAGACAGAAGTCAGAAAACAGAAATTGGCCACAAATACACTCAACTTAAAAAGCAAAAATGTGTTGAGTTTTGAGTGTTAAGTGTTAAATTTTGTGTTTAACTCAACACCCAGCACTTATCACTTAACACTTTGTTTTCCACTGGAATCTCGGTGTTCTCTGTGGTTGATCTTCAGAAGAAATAAAAAAAGCCGGGCTACCCTCCCGGCTTTTAAGATAGGATTAACTAAAACACCGGATGATGTGTTTTGGGGTAGTTTTCAGTATTTTATCGGCAAATTAGGTGCTTTTATTTAGCAAAATTTTTCTAAATTTTTTATATCTCCCTAATGGAAAAGATGTTACATAACATATGCAATATCAGGCTGTATCAACTTTTTTATCTGTCTCTCTTGAGGCTAACTCATCCCCCTTGTCCGACAGTACAGACTTAATCCTTTGCTGGAGGTCTTCCTTTTGTCCTTTCTCGCTTTCCCCGGATTCTTTCATCTTTTCAGCCAGCTTGCTTATTGTATCCTGCAGCATTTTTTCTTTTTTATCTCTTTCTACAAGATTTTTTATCTGCATATTGATCTCTTTGATATGTTTTCTTATCATTTCAAGGCTGAGCCTGTATTTTTCCTGAAATTCAAGAGCCTGGATAAGCTGATAAAACGACTTTTCGAATTTGCTCTGAAAATCTTCGTCATCCGCTTTAGCTGTTTTTAAGGCATTCCATGCATACTGGACCAGTCTCTTTTTTGTATTGATATTCAGCCCGGCATACTTGATGCGCCTTGTGATCCTTTCCAAAGCAGGATTATTCATTTCAGGGTCTTTACCAAGAGAGGTGATTTCAAGAATATCCTGTGAAGAGCCTATTTTAAGGGACAGTTTTTCAGCGATTTTTTCCCTCAGGGCCTTTTTTTCGCTTTCACTCGACTGCCCCAGGGAAAGCAGATAGTCCTTGTAGTGCATACCGACTGGGCCGGTAATATCTGTGATCATCCCCAAATACCTCCATATATTATATCGACATGGTTAGCCAGTATCTTAAGCATGATGTAACTTACTAATATAGAATTAGATATGAATTATAAGGCAGGAGAAACTCACCACAGAGCACACAGAGAACAAGGAGAAAAACAGGACATCAGGACACTAGGAAATCAGGGAAAAATAAAACCTGATAACCTGATATTCTGATATCCACACCCTGATGCCCTAATGACCTGATAACCTTCATTTGGAATTTATTTATTTTGTCTTGAGTCTTGGGTCATTCTTCTTACGGTTCAGTCACTTCTTCCAAAGAACTCAATCCTTCAAAAAGATTCCTCTTTGGGTCGAATTCCAGGTTTCGTGTGCCGTCCGGGTTGAGGTAGTAGGTGAAAGCTAACTGTAATTTAGGTCTCTTAAGTCCGCCTATTTCAAAATCACCATGTATTTTTCCGTATAATGCTTTAACAACATTTCCATTAGAATCTAATGCGGTACGTACGCGATAAATATAGTTAATATTCTTTTCTTTTTTTATGTTATAAGTTCCTGTTTCTGGATTGTTTCCTTGTTTTCTCGACCATGAATACTTATAGCCCTCTAAGGGTGCTTTGTAAGGCAATTTTAATTGGCTCGGGAAATCTTCATTTGAGTCTGCATTTACTTTATATACCTGAATACCATCTTTAGGATTACTGAAGGTTAGTTTCAATGATATCTCAAAATTTTTCCAATCATCTCCTGTTTGAGTAGCTTGAAATAAAAAATCACTTATCTCACCTTTTCCATATGGCTTTACCCAATCTCCCTTTATTAAATCAAATCCTATAATAGCACTCTTTTCAGGAACATCTATCGTTAATCTCTTGGCATACATAGGCACAGGATTTTTAATTTTTCTCAATAATACCTCTATCGTAGGATTCCATGGATGCCACTTCCCCTTCTTGATCTCCCCTTTGCCAAGAAACCAGTCACGATATTCACTAGAAGTTGGATAATAGCCTTCTTTAACAGCACGGTAGCTGAGTTCTCCATGTGTCCGTCCTTCAAATGAGACTATCCCTTTCTCATCAGTCATTCCCTGAAAATCTTTTCCTTCGTTCAGTTCATCAATGGCAAAAAAACCTCCTGTCACTTTTGCTTCAGAAACCGGCAAACCTTCTTCATCGACTACCCTTATTGTCACCTTTGCTTTAGCTAATTCAAAAGAATACAAACAAGTACACGGCAGTAAAACTAATAAAATCATAAAAATATATGCCTCCTCAAAAATATCTGTGGGTAGATTTTGGCAGAGGCAAATCACCAAGTGTATGATATAAAGCTACTTCAAGCGTTTCATA
>JAFGJP010000027.1 GCA_016929035.1 Candidatus Auribacterota bacterium
ATACGAAAAGCGGCTCGATATCAGCAGGGAGATCATCGCACCGGAATTCGTGTCCGGGCAGGAAGTCATTGTCGTCACCTACGACGATAAGATCATACAGGGAACGATACTGAAAATCGACGAGGAAAAGATCGAGCTTCTTCTGGATGAAGGCACCTTTGTCGTCAAACGTCAAAACATCAAAATGATCGAAAGAAAATAGTCATGAAAATCGACTTTCATGCGAAAACGGATATCGGCCTTGTCCGTAAAACCAACGAAGACTCCTACGGTATATCGGAAATGCTGAACCTCTTTATTGTGGCCGACGGCATGGGGGGATACGAGCACGGGAAAGAAGCGAGCCGGACCGTTGTCAACGCCATACGCAGCTTTATTGAAGAAAAGTGCTTCTCCAGCCAATCGGTCAACGAAGAGATCGTTCAGGAAGCCGTCAGCATGGCCAACAGCGCCATACAGAAAAAAGTGAAAGCCCTGCAGAAGGTGAACACGACGACCAAGATGGGGTCCACCCTGGTTCTTCTTGTCCTGAAGCCGACAAAATGCCTCCTCTCCAATGTCGGAGATTCCAGGATCTATCTTTTCAGGGACAACGCTCTTTATCAGAAAACAAAGGACCATTCCCTTCTTCAGGAAAGCACGGATCAAAACATCAACATCGCCGACCTTTCCGGGAACCTGAAAAATGTCATCACGAGGGCCATCGGTGTCGGCGAACAGGTCACGCCCGACTTTTATTACGTCCCTCCGAGGGAAAAAGATATTTTTCTTCTTTCTTCTGACGGGCTCCACTCTCTTGTCAGCGACCGCGAGATCGAGCAGATCATGACAAGCAGCCTTTCGCTGCATGATGCGGCTGACAGGCTTGTTGAAAAAGCCAAGGAAAAAGGCGGCAATGACAATATCACGATCTGCCTGGTCAAGATTAAGGAGCTTTCCCCAAAAGCCTCTCCCTCTGATTCAACGGTATCTCTTGCCACGCCGCAGGTCGAAAATTCAGAAAACGCCGTCCTGGAAAAAATAACCCGCCAGGACTGGATGATCATCTTTTTTATTTTTATATTTTTAGTTCTTGTTTCAAGCTTTTATTATATGATGATATTTAAAATATGAAGAAACTCGCCGCATTTTTAAAAGAAACAAGGGCTCAGGCCATGGTCGAATCGGCCATTGTCCTGCCGCTTTTCCTGACCATCGTTTTCGGCATTATGCAGATGGCCCTTGTTTTCAATGCAAAATTCATTCTCAATTATGCTGCTTATACAGCCTGCCGGATAGGCATTGTGACCGGCTCTGACCAGTCCAAGATGAAAGAAGGAGCCCAGATCGTCTGCACCGGCCTGGAAAAGCCCGGGATCAGCCCTAACGTCAACACCCTCATCTGGAATTACTATACACAAAAATTTAAGGTGCAAAACGCCATGACCATGACCGTGGATAACCCTGTGGAAGGTGTTCTTCACGTGACGCTGGAATACCAGTTCAACCTGATCATCCCTTTTGGCAATGCCGTGATCTACACAATCTTGAATTTCCGGCCGGATTATAAAATAGCTGATGAGGAAAAATTTAAAAATGAATACCGCATCCCGATAAGATCAGAATACCGGATGTGGATTCAGCCTTAGATCTTTTTTAATGAAGACATATGGACTTAGTGACAATCAGGAAAAAATTCGGTTCTCTTAACAGCGAGACAGGCGGCCAGGTCTTTGTCCTTTTTCTCATGGTCGCGGTCGTTCTGGTCATGCTGATAGGCGTTGTCTACAACGTTGGCAACGCCATTGGAGAAAAAAAGAAGCTGCAGAACCTTGCTGACTGCTGCGCCTATTCGCAGGCTGTCTGGGAAGCGCGGTCGTATAACTACCTGGCCTACACCAATAGAGCCATGATCGCCCACTTCTGCACAATATCTTTCTGCGTGGCCATAGGATCATGTGAAGAGCTCTGGAAAAAGCTGAAAGACTACAGCTTTCTTTATGAATGGATACCCTACGGCATAGGGCCTCTATTAAAAGCCATTGTCACAGGCGTACATGCCATGTATAAAGCACTGGATACAGTTCTTAATCCTGCTGTGCCTAATATAATAAAAATAGTCAATCCTATACATCAAGCGGCACAGCTGACCTTTTTCAACTCCATGCGATTGTCTTTACTCGCTTCAGACATTCAAAAGGACCTCATCAAGAGGACGGAAGAGCTGAATTTCAAGGACTATACCCTGGAGGGCTTTGACAAGCACACGGTGGAGCTCGTCAACCCTTTGTACGCTCTTGGAATAATCAACGAGCAGAACTATTCCAACATCGTCAGAAAAGACGGATTTCAGTTTCCTAAAAATTTTAATATGCTGAAGGATTTAATCGAAAAATCCCAGGACAAGTTTGCCGACGGCAAGCACTTCCCACGGGATATGGCGGCTGAGATCGTTCCCTGGCTCTTCAAGGCCGGCTTTGACGGCACCTGCCAGATCAAGAAGGATAAATTTTACCAGAAAGACCAGTTCGGCCTCTGGATAAAGTCCTGGTCATGGAGAAAAGGATTCTACTGGAAGACTATTGCCGCTCTGACCGGCGATGATGAATTCAAATATGACCTGAAGAATTTCCGGTATCCGGTCATGGAAAAAAAGAATAAGATCAAGGGCAGCCCGGGAAGGCGCTCGGTCTGGTCTGTCCTCAAACAGCCGAAAAAAGCCATAACCCAGTTTCCTGTGATGCTGGGAATAACCGAGCCGGAGGACATCTACGCCATCAGCCGCGCTGAGGTCTATTATAAGCATCCCAGCAAGTCCATTGGAAAGGATCCATCGCTTTTCAATGCCTACTGGCATGCCAAACTCGCTCCTGTCTATGACGACAGCCTGGAGTACACAACTCTGGACAAAGGGATCTTCTGGTATTTGATAGCCAATGGATACGTTGGAATCGCTTATGGCTCAGGCATGAAAATATTGCATTAAAAAGAATGTTACAAAATATTCTGTCATCGGCATAACACAATGAGTCAACATAAAAAGATGAAAAGGTTTTTTAACTCAGCGCACGGCTCGGCCATGGCGGAATTTGTTTATGTCATGCCGATAATGGGCATTCTCTTTCTTGCCATGTACCAGCTTTATTTGCTGTGCGATGCCAAGCATCGGGTGATTCAAAGCTCGCGCTATGCGGCTTTTGGCAAAGCCTACAGCAAATCTTATGATAAGACAAGCCATGCAGACCTGCAAAGTGTCATTGAGAACAATATCCTGGGCAATAATGAACCGGAATACCAGGGGGTGCTCACTTTAAAGAATCTTGAAATCAATTCAAAGGACTCCTACAAAGCTTCTTCAAGCGGAAACGGGATAATGTTCGGCAATTACCTTGACCCGTTGACTATCCTTTCCCTCAAGGCTTACGGCCATGCAATCGACGGCGATCTCGACAACAAATATGAGTGCAGGGTGGTCTGCGATTTCAAGCTCAACTATCTTTATCATATCAATGAGCTGACAAAAATTTTGGGCAGGGATGAGATGGTCATTCCTCCAATTACCCTGGTGGATTCTCTTGTGGTCATTGGAAATGACTGGTCGTCAAAAACAAAAAAAGAGTTTGCCGGAAGAGTCGGCGTTCCTTCCAGCAAAACTCACTATATCTCTCCTGACAAAGGGCTATGGCTGTATCCCCTTGGAGGGACTATAGGTGCTGTCTTTACGACCATCAACAGTATCTTTGGAACGATCTGTGATATGATCGGCTGGCTGTTCTCCGGCGTGGCCGACCCTATTGACCCGAGAGGCGATTACTTTAATGATGACAACAGCCACTCGCCTGATTACGTGCATTAATAAATTTTCTAAACAAATCTTTCTATCATCACTTGTCTCTTGACCTCTTTATCAAGACCCGCTACGATAAAGAGCTATGAAAAGATTTCTCTCCATCTTTTTGATATCGGCCTTTTTCACCGGTGTTTTTCTTTTTGGCTTTCACAAGGGCTATCAGCCAGGGCAGCAGGAAAATTTCTTAAGCCCGCCGCTTCCGACAGAACTCTTCAGTAAAAATATTCCTTTTCAGAAGTTTTCCGGGGAGAACGAAGAAACATGGGTGTATGGGATTAAAACAAAATTCGACGTTCAGGAGCGGGTGAACACGGATATCGTCGAAGCAGCGGGAAAGTTCAAAAAGGATTTTGAAGATGAAGGTTTCCTATCGGAAATAATGAACGGCGATTATTTTTACTATGTTTTCGGCGTTTCCACAGACAAGAAATCCGGGAAAAGCGTCACGCTTATAAAAAACGAAGACGATGACAGTCTGACCGTCATCTCCTCGACTCATTTTCTGGACGAATCGGACCATGTCCCGCCTGAGCTCCCCCGGAGAATCAAAGAGATCTTCGGATATGTGGATCTGAAGACAGCCATTTATTCAAGAACGCCGGAGAGCACGATGCTTGTCTTTCCTTACAACATTTCGCGAACAAAAGCCCTGGACCTCATAACCAGGAAGATGAAGGAAATGGGATATGTCCAGGACAGGCCCGGCAGCGGGGCCTATATAAAAAGCAACCTGATGTATTTCATAAGGGGCAGCAGGGAGTGCTTTTTTGAAGTCAATCCCATAGACAGCTCAAGTGTTAATATACTCACTGTAGAATATCCGAGGTAAAGCTGTTTAGACCGTTAAGTCTGTTATGTCGGTTAAGTCAATTCCTTATTTTTTCTTTCTTAAAAATGTTCATTTTAAAACCCTCAGTCATTGGATAAAATCCCTCTATTTTTAGATATTTAAATGTAACAAATCGATTCACTTTATATGCTTTAATGCTTGATTTGTAACGATATATATATTATAATTAATATACTGGTTAATAAAATTATTTCATTACTAAAATGGGTGAGGGTATGAAGAAATCAAACACTTTTCAAAATACAATTAAATATCTTAAATCTAATGCAGGCCAGGGAGTTACAGAAGTTCTGATAGTTGTTGCCCTTATTGCTATAGCCGGCATCCTTGGCTATATATTGTTCGGAAACAATATTAGGAAGCAGTTTGCCAAATCAGGACGTGGCGTGGGCGGATATTCCACAAAAGATGTCGGAAAAACTGAAGTGTGGATTGAAGTCGCTGCGCATAAGGACCTCTCGAATTTTGCAGACGGCCTTATGATGGACGAGACAGCTCAATCATCTGATGACGGTTCTCCGGTTTCTTATTCCCCTTCTCTTTCCTTCAGCCCTTCACATGGTCACCGTGACGTACAAATTGAAACTTTTCAGCTTGCGTCTCAAAATTTTAGTCTCGAAAGAAGATATACAGACCGCTACCGAAAGGTATACAACACAAACCTCGAATCAGTACGATACAACCACAATATTTTAGATTCAAAATTTATTCGGGAAGGAAATTCCATAAACGGCTTTCTTCTGGTGGAAACCAACAGAGATGAGAAAAGATTGGGACAAAAAAAGACCAGCAAAAAAATTCATCTTAAAAAAGTGTATTATTCAGGTTACATTGATGAAAACGGACAATACACCCTTTCTCTAAAAAAACTTGATGTTGTTAAAAAATATACCAAGGATAGAAATATTCCTGATAATGTCGGAATGCAAAGTGAACCGTTGAGAAATCTCTCAGGAAATATCAATAACTCAAATTTGTATTTAAAACAATCTGATGGTGTATGGTTTGGTGATACCATGGGATATACCAATCATTATTCTTACACCATGAAAACCGCTAACGGTCAATCTATCGTCGAAACCGTCGAAAAGGAAAATGATTTAAATAAAAATTACAGCGGGAATTATAAAGGTTATGCAAATTATCATGTTTCATCATTATCTCCTTCAAGGATTTCTGAATCTGACATCAAAATCGATGGAAACACAATTTCCGGTTACATGATTCTTGAATCCAATGCTTATAAAGTGAAACAGTATTTTGAAGGGACTATTGAAGAAGGCGAAACCAACGCTTTTACTGATTGGAAAAAAAAGGTCAATATCACAGGGACCCGTGTAGAATATTTATCAACTTCTACGGATTTTGAATATATGATGAAAAAGGCTGGCCTCAAAGAACGGCCTTCAAACTGGTTTTCAGGCAGCCCGGAGTTCTTTCTTCAAAGCACCAAATATGTCGATGGTGTCGGATCATATAAGGAAAAAATCAGTTTAACAGGGAGACTGCATTCCGTTTTCAGCCTGAATCTTGATGAGAGGTTCGGTGACGCTTTCCTTACCATCACAAAAATATAATTTCAGCCATAATCTTTCATTTTTTATCTATAATTCAGTATTCTGTAATCAGGAGGACTTCACTTTTTCCGTTCAAGAAATCGGAGAATTCAAACACGATTAAATAATGAATGCGAAATATAATTGTTGTATAATAAATATCTTAAAGAATTAACAAAAGGCAGACATCATTGAAATATTACCTATCAG
>JAFGJP010000215.1 GCA_016929035.1 Candidatus Auribacterota bacterium
GGGAAGCGGCCTTGTCCTGACAGCCATATTCAGCCTTGTGCTCATTCTTTCTGTCAGCAGCTTTCTCCTGTTCGTATCCAATCAGCTTAATATCAGTAAAAAGGCTATCAATACAATCAAAGCCTTTAATCTTGCTGACGGCGGCATCCAGTACGCTGAATACTATGTTTCCAGTCATGCCAATCCGGCGGATCTGACAGATCATGCGTTTACAACAGACAAGGGTACAGCCATTATTACTATTACTCGGAGAACAGGAACGCCGCTTTTTGATGTGACATCTTACGCGACGGTCAATGGAGATTCAAAAGGCATCGAGGCCCTTATAGAGAAAAATCCTCCTTCAAAAGTCTTTGACTATGTTTATTTTCTCAATAACTGGGGCTATATGTGGGGCAGCTCGATCTCCGTCTATGGCGATATGCGCTCTAACGGTCACTTTGGGATAAAATCAAACCCGAATCTTAACGGCGACCTTCTGGCAGCAGGCAATATCCATGAAGGGGCCAATTATAACGATACCCTTGAGCCGTCAGATGTCAATGGTTTTGCAAGCGACCCGGAATACTGGCATCCCCAGTCAAAGAAACTTCCCATGCCCAACCTTTACCAGCTGCAGTTTTACAGAGATCTTGCCACAGAAAAGCAGGGGAAGATATGGGTCGGACGAGCAGAAGACGGCCCAACAGCGGAAAATACGATTGTGAATGGCATCTATGGAGATGAAGAAGGAGAAGGAAAACATCTTATCCTGGCTTCACAGGGAGTGAACGAGATCATCCACATCGACGGTCCTGTTGTCATTGAAGGCAACGTGATTATTCGAGGCAAGATAACAGGAAAAGGCTGTATTTATTCAGGAAAAAATATCTATCTTGCCGGCGATGTGGAATACAACAATCCTGCGGATTATGACGGCCGCCCGTGGAATAAAACAAATGCCAGCTATGAGTCTGAAATAAGGCAGTGGGTAGAGGATAACCGCGACGCTGATCTTGTCGGTTTTGCCGCGCAGGAGAACATCGTTGCCGGAAACTGGACAAAGACCACCTGGCACCCGATGCAGTACCAGAGCATGTGGGAAAACTGGGGAGCTGAAGACGCCGGCCATGACGGCATTCCTCATACGAACGATACCGGTGAAGGTGACGGCAGCTGGGAACAGAGCTACGAGGATATTGATGAAGACGGCGTCTATGATGACAACTACAGCTATAATGTTGATATTGTTCCAAGCGATGAAAGCGGAACGCCTCTTGAATATGAAGATTTTGACAACCGACCGAACTGGGCCAATAACTTCAACGCCGTTCATCAGCACATCAATATAAAAAGCCTGGACGGCATTTACTATACCAATCATATCATGGCTGCCGGAACGCAGCAGTTTCAATTTCACGGAGCCCTGGTCTCCAGGGACGAAGCCATCGTTTATTCGAGTTATCTGAATTTTCATTATGACGACAGGATACACAGCCGCTTCCGTGACTACGATAACTATGATATCATTATTGATATACCCAGAGACCTGACAGCGCGCGTTGTCTTCTGGAGAGAGTTATGAAAAAGTTATTCCTCATTTTTTTGATGATATTTCTTGCCTTTTTTTTCTGCGGAGGATCTTCTTTTGCGCTTTTTACCGTGCCGGGCGACGAGCGGGTTGAAGAGAAAGAGGGGAGCGATTACGGGAAAGCCTATAATGAATACGCTCCGGATACCCTCAAGCTCAAATCCCATGAAGAAACAGAAGTGTTTTTGAATAATGAAAATGCCTCCTGCATGCCGAAAACAATCCCCACGCCGAATCTTGAGCGCGACCAGCATCTTCCTTTGAAGAGCAGTATCATCGCTGCATCGGTCAAGCAGGATAAAAAGAACATTTCTGACATGACCGCCTTTCTTCTACTGGGCGCATGGTGCCTCATAATCGTCCTTCTCGTCACCTACGTCTTCATCGTAAAAATGCGCTCTATTCCATCGGAAGATACAAAAGAGATTTAAAATATCTTCCAGCGGCAAAACTCTCAATTTTCTTTAACTCTTTCACGATTTATTTCTCTGCGATATACTTAGAAAAGGGTGAAGCATGTTTTATCGATTCCTCGCCGATGCAGTCATTGTAATCCATTTTTTCTTTATCCTCTTTGTTGTTTTTGGCGGGCTTTTTATTTTTAAATGGAAAAAAGCCGTATGGCTGCATGTGCCGGCAGCGTTATATGGCGCATTGATTGAGTTTTTCGGCTGGATATGTCCTCTCACCTATCTTGAAGTATGGCTTCTCGAAAAAGGCGGCATGGAGAGCTACGGCTCAGGCTTTATCGAACATTATGTCGTGCCTGTTATCTATCCGGAGAGCCTGACGAAAATGCATCACGTTATACTCGGGCTGGTTGTGATAGTTTTGAACTTGCTGATTTATGGATGGATAATATTTAAAAAAGTTAGCCACAGAGCCACAAATGGTTCGATTTCACTCACCATATTAAATCCTGAGCGAAGTCGAAGGAGACA
>JAFGJP010000028.1 GCA_016929035.1 Candidatus Auribacterota bacterium
ATCCCTGCAGCAATCCCGAGGCGCCGGTCAAACTGCTTCTCTGCATCAAATGAAAAATCAACCGTGATCTTCAACACAAAGGGATTAAAATTCTGCTTGTAGATCGCAACCTGTCGTCCGTTTATTTCCGCGTTATAGGTCTGCGGCACCAGGTTGGAAAGAAAGCGCCGGATAAGGGCAAGCCCCATACTGTCTTCTTTGATAAAACCGATCTCCCTGTCGACATTGTCCATGATAATCCACTCATCTTTAAGAATCGACTTGAGGCCCTTTCTCTTCAACGCTCCGACTTTTTCATTTGTCTTTGAATCAATCACATCATAAGCTGCAGAAAAGTCTATGACCTGTCTGGCCTGAATGAGAAGCAGCTCTTCTACCATTTGATCACCTTCATAAAGCCTGATGTCTTCCTTGAGCTTGAAGGCTTTCTGCTTGGAGTAAAACAAAATATTTCCTGCTTCATCGTAAACATGAAAGGCCGCTCCCAGAATCTTAAATATCTTTTTCCTGATAAGAAATGTATTTCTGTTGAAACGTGCATCCATGACAGTTCCTCCTTTTATCCTTTAAATATTCTATTATCGATGAGGCGTGTCCTTCCGACATAAGCCGCGCAAAGAACAGCATATGTTCTGCCTTTTTCGATTCTTTTAGCAAAATGAAATTCCGGAAGAGTAACAATTTGAATATAGTCTATTTTTTTTGTGCCGCATTTCAATATCAGGCGTCCTGATCTTTTCAGAACAGCCGTATCTTTAATACCACTTCCTGTAAGATGAACGACTCTATCAAGGCTTCTCTTTAAAACAAGAGCGAGCTTCTTTTCTTTATCTGTGAGATACGTATTGCGCGAGCTCATGGCAAGGCCGGATTTCTCTCTCACGATGGGAAAAATAACGATTTGGATTGGAAAGTCGAGATCATCTACCATTTTCTTAATCAGATAAGCCTGCTGAAGGTCTTTTTGCCCGAAATAAGCCCTGTCAGGCAAAGCGATGTTGAAGAGTTTTGAGACAATCGTGAGAACGCCTCTGAAGTGTCCTGGACGAAACTTCCCACAAAGGATTTTCGATATCCTGTATTCTTCCACAACAACAGAATGTCCCTCTTTATACATCGCCTCATTGGAAGGAAGAAAAAGAAAATCAGCCTTTTCTTTTTTCAGAATCCTTTTGTCTCTTTTAATGTCTCGTGGATATCGTAAAAAATCTTCCGATGGGCCAAACTGGGTCGGATTGATAAAAATACTGACGATAACGAAATCGCACTCTTTCCTGGCTCGCCTCACGAGAGAAAGATGCCCTTCGTGAAGAAATCCCATGGTGGGGACCAAGCCGACCCTCTTTCCCTTTTTTTTCAGAGAAATAATTTTTTTTCGGAGAGTTTTAGGATTTCTTATGGTAAACATTATCGTCCTGAGGAAACCGCTGTTCCTTGACATCCTCGATATACGATTTCACTGCCTTGAGGGCCTGTGTATAAAAATCTTCATAAGTTTTTACAAACTTGGGCTTGAACGCTTTATTGAGTCCCAGAATATCATTCAGCACAAGGATCTGCCCATCCACATAGCGCCCAGCACCAATACCGATTGTCGGTATTTTCAATTTCTCCGTCATCTCTTTAGCCACTTCTTCAGGAACACATTCGACAACGACAGAAAAAGCGCCGGCCTCTTCAATCGCCAGAGCATCCTGGATGACTTCCTGGCTGTTGTCTTTTCCCTGAACAAAATAGCCTCCCATCTTCAATATCTTCTGCGGATTGAGCCCCACATGCCCCATCACAGGGATCTCGCACTGGCAGATCCTTTTGACGGTCTCACACACATCCCGTCCGCCTTCGATCTTGACAGCATCAGCCCCGCCTTCCTGCACAAGCTTCCCTGCATTGCGAATGGCCTCTTCTGTACTCACCGTGTAGCTCATAAAAGGCATATCGCAGACAACAAAGCTTTTCTTGGCTCCCCTTTTGACAGCCTTGAGATGATGGAGCATATCCTCCATTCTGACATAAACAGTCGAAGAGAACCCGAGAACGACCATGCCCAGAGAATCGCCAACAAGGATGATATCGATGCCCGCCTCATCAAGCACTGAGGCAAAGCTGAAATCATAGGCTGTCAGCGCGCAGATCTTCTCTTTTTTTTCCTTCTTTTTCAGGATATCTTTTATGGTCGTCTTCTTCAGTTCCATTATTGTTGAAAACTCCCTGGTTTCCGCAGCGTTATCATTTTATAGGCAACAATGAAAAATGACAATAAATCTTTTCCCGCTTTACAGCTCCAGCAGACTCTCAAATTTTTCTCTTTTAGACGGGTCTTCTGTGAAAAAGACCATTTTCCCTTTATCGACAAGGGCTTTAATGCTCTTGAGTATATGTTCTGCCGAAGCCTTTTTTACATCAGGGCTATTCTGCGTTTTTCTTATTTGCCCGAGCATGGATTCAAAGACTCTTTTCCGGCTGTCCGGAAGCGATTGCAGGAGGGAAGAAAAAAACCTCTCGTCTTTGTCCTGAAAGGCTCTTGCAAAAAATTCCATCGGGATTTCCTGAAAAAGGAGATTCCTGATCTTCCCCTGAGAATCATAGTGAAGAAGCATTTCTATCAGCTCGGCCGACTGGCCGAGAAGACTTGTGCTGCAGAACCTGTTGATGTTCTTGATGAGCCTTGCCTTGGCTTTCAGAATATCTTTTTGCTCAGCTTCCTTCAAAAATAATCCCATGTCTTCCCTGAGCATCGCAAAAGATTCATCAGAGAGATTTTTTTTCACAGCTTCGAGAGCGCCTCTGTCGATGTCGCTCAGGCTGAATGCTAGGTCTTGAGGGCTCATTTCGGCAAGGGCTTTCTGAAGGGTCAAGGGCTCATAGTTTTTCTTTATCAGCTTGTTTAAATCGCTTTTCTGCAGCGCATCCATCAGCCTGCTCATTTCGAAGTTCTCTTTCATGGATTGGAAAGCCTCAAAGCTTTCCAGCACAATCTTTCCTTCGTTCAGAAGATCAAGGATGATCGTGTCTGCTTTGGCAAAGGCTTTCTTGTATTGCTCCAGAAGAACTTTATTTTCTTTTGACTGGAGGCGCGTGAAGGTTATGTTCGGGATATGGTAGATGACCTCTTCCTGGATGTTCCTTGAAAGATTGACAATGACCTTCTGCCTGACATTCTCTTCCAAGGGCACAAGAAGAAGGGAAAGCTCCTTGTCTCTCAATCCTCCGGACATCAGTTGGTACAAAAATGACTGCATCTCCTGGTCGCGGAGCCTTCTCAGATAATCAAGGACATTCCACGGCTTGTCTTTGCCTGCAACAAAGCGGGAGCTGACTTCAGCCATGGTATCCTGCAGGCTCTTTTCGCTGAGCACCTGCGGGGAAATATTCGGGAAAAAGGCGGATATCCTCTCCTTTGCATAGCCGTAGGGAAAGGATACCTTCATCTCGCAGTCCATGATCTCTTTAACATCTATTCTTAAAATCAAAACGATATTCAGCTGACCTTCTATTCTTTCCATATTGACGTCATGCCATTCATCCCATAAAAAACTGAACGTATTGCCGGGAATCTTCCGCTGTGAAGCCATGGAATAGAGGATTTCCTTTAAAGACCTGAGGTCATCTCCAAAAATATTTTTCATCTGAGGAACAATATGCTTTTTCAGATAAAAAAAAATCCAGTTTTCCATGGACTCACTGGAGTACTTGAGAGGGATGATGAAAAAGTCATTGATATCTTCCTCATGGAAGACGTCAAAAGTGATCTCGCGGCATCTGACAAGGCTTGGACGGTTGAAATGCCGGAAGAGCCTTTCTGCTAGATCCGTATAAAAAAACGAACCCCAGAAAAGATAATTATCATTCGTATGAAAAGGTGTTTTCTTTTTCATTTTCGTTTCGTCAGGCAAGGAAAAGGCATTCTGTATTTGACCTGCTTATCTGTCTTCATATTGAAATAAAGATCCCTGACACTCTTTCTGAGAACAGGATGCTTTGTAAAAGGCGCGATTTCCATGAGGGGCTTGAGAACAAAAAGCCTCTTTTCAATGGAAGGATGTGGGATCGTCAGGATGTCGTCTTTCAGAACAACGTCGTCATAAAAAAGAACATCAAGATCGATCCTCCTCGGCCCTTTTTCTCTTTCTTTCTCTTTGCCGATCACTTTTTCAATATGGACCATGTATTGAAAAAGCTCATGAGGGCTGAGCCTCGTCTTGAGAGAGACAGCGATATTGTAGAAAAAGGGCTGATCGGCATCATCAACCGGATCTGACCTGTAAATTGACGATATGCTCTCTACCTTAATGCTTTTTAGTCTTATTAAAAGCTGGACAGAACGCCTGATATTATCAAGTCTTTTTCCCTTATTGGACCCGATGGAAAGAAGAGCTGTCTTCATGAAAAGCCGGAATGAACTGCCTGTATTTAGTTAATTAATATACAGATTATATATAATCAGACATAATATGCTTTTATGCAGAGAATTATAGCTACAAAACTTTTCTAATTCTGTCTACAGCTTCCTGAATACGGTCTACGTCCACTGTCATAGCGGCCCGCACATAACCTTCTCCGTATTGTCCAAAACCATTGCCAGGCGTTATGACAACATGGGCTTCTGTGAGGACTTTCATGGCAAAAGATTTCGATGTAAAGCCTTTGGGAACAGGAAACCAGACATAAAAAGTCGCTTTTGGCATGGCGACGTCAAAGCCCATCTCTTTTAATCCGTCGACAAAAACATCCCGCCTTTCCTGGTAGATTTTATTTCTCTCTTCATTGAATTCTTTGCCAAGCTTCATGGCTTCGATGCCTGCATACTGTACTGACTGAAAAATACCGCTGTCCATATTCGATTTGACCTTGGCCAGGCCGCTTATCACATTCCCATTCCCAACGGCAAAAGCGATCCTCCATCCTGTCATATTATAGGTCTTAGAGAAAGAATGAAACTCAATGCCGACATCCTTCGCCCCATCGATTTCCAGAAAGCTCGGCGCCTGATAACCGTCATAAGCGATTTCCGTATAAGCGGCATCATGACAGACAATGATATTATGCTCGTTGGCAAAATCGATCACCTGCCTGAAAAAATCCTTTGTTGCAACAGCGGCTGTCGGATTGTTCGGGTAGTTGATATGCATCAGCCTGGCTCTCTTGAGCATATCC
>JAFGJP010000216.1 GCA_016929035.1 Candidatus Auribacterota bacterium
ACTGAGGCCGGGAAGAGACGCCTTATTGAAAAAGAAAAAGTTCCCGGCGAAAAGATCATAGTAGTCCACAACGGGATCGAAAAATCCGCCCTCTTTCCCGGGACCGATCCTGAAAAACTCAAAAAAGAGCTTGCTCTTCCCCAGGATGGAATATTTCTTTTTCATGCAGGCCATTTTCTCAAAAAAAAGGCTCAGGTCAACCTGATCAGAAGCTTTCCGCCTGTTGCCGAAAAATTCAGCAGGGTCCATCTTCTGATCGCCGGAGACGGCCCTCTGAAAAAAGCCCTGGAGAAAGAAATATCTCTTTCGCCCTGCGCAGGCCGCATTCACCTTCTGGGCTTCCGGAAGAATATTTTCGATATTTTCTCCATCAGCCGCCTTTTTCTTCTTTCATCACTGTGGGAAGGGATGCCGAACGTCATTCTTGAGGCAATGTTATCCGGCGTTCCTGTCGTAGCAACAGGCGTGGGAGGCGTTACGGAGATCATCGAAGACGGCATCAACGGGATCCTGGTCCAGCCTGATGACATCGTTTCTCTGTCACAAAAAGTCATATGGGCCCTTGAAAATCCCGAGCTCATGAAAACCTTTGCCGAAAAAGCAAAAGAAAAAGTCCTTCAAGAGTTTTCCCTCGACCAGATGGTCGAGAAACTGGAAAATTTTTACCTAAGAAACTCTGGACAAGGAAGTTGACCATCAAGTTTTGGTTTGATGGAACATATCCGGTGCTCTTCGTAAAACATGATGAGGATCAGTTCTGCCGGACAAAGTCTTCTTTATTCCGTAATCTTTTCAGGAGGGTATGCGATTTCTGAAAATCTTCTCTTGCCTTTTCGTATTCTCTCAGAGAATTGTAGACTGTTGCCCGTCCATAATACGCTTTCGCGAAATCCTGTTTCAACGATATGGCATGGGTAAAATCAGCCAGAGCCAGATCAAAAACACCCCTCTGGCTCCACTCCACTCCTCTTTTGTAATACAATAAGGGATCGTTCGGATGCATCTCAATTTCAGCGCTGAGATCCTCTATTTTTCTTTTAACTCTGTTGATGTGCTTGAGCGTTTTCATGATCGTTTTTCTCATGAGCATAACTATTCTATTGGAAAAAACGCATAGAGAAAAGTTTTTTTTTGCATTATTTTGCGTTAATATTCTGATCCCAGCTATTGCAATGTCTTCCAAGAGGTTATGACCAGAATCAACGAGACGACCAGCCCGATAATGCCGATGGGGATCCTGAGCTTCATGAGCGACACATCCACATCCCGCGGAACATCAAGGGCTTTGTAACTTTTTCTCGTGGAAATCCATACACTCAGCTTCTTGTTCATCGCCTCGAACGATTGAGGGCTCAGAAGAGAGAGTACGGAAATGATGACAACGAGAAGAAGAAAAAAAATCAGGCTCAAATGAAGGGCGGAAAATATCGTCTGATAAACATGCTTTTCGTGCGGATTTTTGTTTGCGAACACGTCAGAAAGGGTGTTGACATCAAATCTGTTGAAAATAAAAAAGAGCGTTATGACCGAGCAGACAAGGATCAGGATAAATACGGTTCTTACCTGAAGCACAGAAAAAATATCGAAGCTCCTGGTAACTTCAAACGGTTTAAGCATTTTCCTGGTGGAATACGATTTGTTCAGGAACTGGTTCAGCTTCAGAAAAGCTGACGGAGAGTATATCATCACAGCGCAGATAATAAATACGATCACTCCAAAACTGATACTGAGATACTGCAAAAATTTCAAAAACATAGCTCCTTCTCCTTATTATAGTCACGTTTACGATTACGATGATAAATAATGCCCCGGGTCAATATATCAGCCGCCGTTTTGAGTATCTTGATATCGTGCCTTTTCCATTCTTTTGTCTTCACTGTATCGTCAAAACCGATGAATCCGAACAAATTGTCCCCGTCAAACATCGGCACGACCAGAAGAGATTTAATATCCTGCATCTGCAGGATGTTTCGGACCGTATCATCTTCTATCTGACTGACATCAGGCACGATAATGTCTTCTCTCTGCTCAAGCCTTGTCATCCACCAGGGAACCGAATCAGAAGAAAGATCCTGAAGGTTCTGTATCTGAGGTTCTGCTCCGAAACAGACTTCATAGGTATTCCCCATCTTTTTCCCGTCATGAAAAAATTCAAAGACATACACGCGGTTGACGCCGATGACCTCGCCCAGGATCTTCAGGCTTCTCTTGACAGATTCATCGAGATCCTGAGGACTGATAAAACTATCCGATACCCGGCAAAGGGCCTCTTCAATTCTTAATCTGAACTTGAGGTCTTCTTCGAGCTTTTTTCTCCTGAGGATAAGCTCCAGCATTTTAACATTGGGAAGAGCATACCCTTCGTCAAGAAGGTCGCGGATCAGCTTCACGATCTGAAAATCTTTTTGCCTGTAGCGCTTAAACTCCCGGCTTCCGAGCCTGATCCGGTAAGGGCGGAGAAGTCCTTTATTCTCCCAGTGATAAAGCTGGCGGTAACTGATTCCCGCATGACGCAGGAGGTCAGAGCTTGTGTAAACATCTTTGTCGTTCTGAGATGCCATCATTAGAAATGATTTTATTATTTTTTACATTTGACGTCAATGTAAAAAGCGTTTCGATTCTTTTTAATCGATACGCGAATTCCCTGGCTACTTGTCCTGAGCGAAGTTGATGGATAAAGCCGGGGATGAAAGCGCAGACGAGTATCCCGCTGAGTGTCGCAAAAATATCATAGACCCT
>JAFGJP010000217.1 GCA_016929035.1 Candidatus Auribacterota bacterium
AACGAACATTAAGGATTCCTTTAAAGTCGAAAATAAATCATGCTCATTATAATTTTGTTTCACGGGAAATTCATTATTAAAATTTTTTATGGAAAAAAGAGAACGACTGGAATTTTTTGATACGGTAAGAGGAGTCGTCATGCTGCTTATGGCTCTTGACCACGCCTCTTTTTTCTGGAATGCCGAAAGGGTCGCCGGCGAAGGCCTGCACGGGTTTTTCCCAAGATACGCGAATATCTTTCAGATGTTTACCCGCGTGGCTTCCCATTTCACGCCCACGGCATTTCTTTTTATTGCCGGATGCATGATGGCCGTCTCAGCCGTGCGCAGAGAGACAAAGGGAGAGACGCGGAAAAGCGTCTCATGGCATTTCACCAGGCGCGGTCTCTGGCTTCTTTTCCTGCAGTTTACTTTTGTCAACTTCGGGTTCATGACAAAGCCTTACCTTCACGGCAGCCTGAAAGCCGTCTTTTTTCTTGATGTTCTCTGGGCGATCGGGGTGAACCTTATTCTTCTCTCATGGCTGAGATGCGCAGGCCGTTTCGCGCTCGCCGTGCTGGCTGCAGTCAGCCTTTTTCTTTTGCCGCTTATTCCTGAAAGCGGGCTTCTTTATGCGGACAACGTTTTCCTTGAAGCCCTTGGCATCATGTTTTTTTCTCCGAGCGCGTCTTTTGCGTCTCCTCTTTACTGTCTTTATCCTGTCTTTCCCTGGACAGGCGTAATGGTCTGCGGATATCTTTTTGGCAGATGGCTCATGAGGGACGATGAGAAGAAAGACGAAAAGCTTCTTCGCTTCAGTTTTTTTTCAGGCGCAGTATGCCTGGCTGCTTTTTTTTTCCTTCGCACGGTCAACAGCCTGGGCAACAGGATATTCTGGAGCGATTGGACGGTCTTGGAATTTTTTGCCGTTTCCAAGTATCCGCCCAGCCTGGTCTATTTCCTGTTGACGGCAGGCCTCACGTTATGGCTGTTATTTCTTTCTTTTCAAGTTGAGAAAAGTGAGGGAGCTTTTAAAAAAATTTCTAAAATCATTCAGGTTTTCGGACGCGTTCCTCTTTTCTTTTATGTTCTGCATCTTTATCTATACGGCGTTGTTCCCCTCCTGCTTGGCCTGAAAAAGCCGGTGTCTCTCATAAGCGTTTACGGGATCTGGCTGGCAGGAATTTTTCTTCTCATCAAGCCCTGTCAGTGGTTTTACAGATACAAAGTCATGCGCAATCAGCACAAATCCATTTGAGATGCCTGACGCGTAATGAGCAAAGCGTAAAAGACACAAAAAAATCAGGACATCAGGTTAACAGGATACCGGGGCACCAGAAGATCAGGGAAGCGGGAGGCACAATTCCCGCCGGCCATGAAGATATTTTAAAAAACTTTCCTTTGCCTGATAGGAGCTTCGTATGAAAGGGCCTGCCAGGACAACGCTGAAATCCATATCTTTTAAGGCAGAGGAAAGCTCCTGAAATTCTTCAGGTGCATAATAGCGATCAACAGGAACATGCTTCCGGCTTGGCTGAAGATACTGCCCTATGTAAAAGATATCCACGCCAGCTTCCCTGGCCTTTTGAGCTGTTTCTATGATCTCCTGCTTTGACTCTCCCAGGCCCACCATGAGGGCTGACTTAACGGGGATGCCGCCGGCCGATCGCCTGAGGCATCTTAAAACGTCCAGCGTTTTCTTATAGGACGAGGCCGGGCGTATGGATGGATAAAGCCTTTCGACTGTTTCAATGTTGTGGCCTATGACAGAAGGCCCGGCGTCCATGACAGCTTTCAAGAGAGGCTCTTTGGCCTGGAAGTCCGGGATGAGAAGCTCAACAGGAACGCCGCAGCTCTTTTTGATCATGCGGGTGGTCTGGACAAAGTGACTGCATCCAGAATCAGCAAGGTCATCCCGGGTCACGGAGGTTATGACAGCATAGTCTGTCGCAAGAGCTTTGAGGGCCTTGGCGATTTTTTCCGGCTCGCTTTCATCAAGGATCTCCGGGGCAGGCCCTTCTTCGACATTGCAGAACCGGCAGTTTCTTGTGCACCGGGTGCCCATGATAAGAAAAGTCACATCTTTTTTTTCCCAGCAGCTGCATTTGTTCGGACACATGGCTTCCTCGCAAACCGTATGAAGGTTTTGCTTTTTCAGTATTTGTGAGACCTGCTGATACGGCTTGGAGGCAGAGACCCTTGAGCGTATCCAGAAAGGCTTTCTGATGCTTTCCATGTTTTTCTTTGCTTTACCTGTTTTTGAGAAGAAGTATAATAACAATTTAAAATGAGTTCAAGATATTCAGAAGCAGGATCTTAAAAGGCTGAAAGCGGAGATGCAGGAAAAAAAACAAACGTGCTGGCTTTGTGAGGGCGATAGGCTGACCGCATGCTTTTCAAAATACGGCGGACATTATTTTCAGTGTCAGGGCTGCGGCCTTCTTCTTTCTTCCCTGGCAGAAACCGCGGAAATGAGACATGACAGAGATTCTTCCTTTTCACCTGAATCCGAAAGGGATCTCAGCGTCAATATTGAAAGAGAGTATTCTGACAAATCTCAAAAAAGATATTGTCAGGAAATACGGAAGTACACGGAGTATCGCCAAAAGAACAGGATCCTTGATGTGGGGTGCGGGACAGGGGGGTTTCTTTTTACCGCGATGAAGTCCGGGTGGCGGGCCGTCGGCACAGAAGTCTCTTCGCAGGCCGTTCAGGCAGCTGAAGGGAAAGGGCTTGAGGTCCATCTGGGGGCTCTCAGAGACAGGATTTTTGAAAACGACAGCTTTGACATCATCAGGATGGAAGACGTGATCGAGCATCTGAAAGATCCTTTGGGAGACCTTCATATCTGTCACGGACTTCTTAGGCCCGGCGGTCTCCTTGTCTTATCGACAGTCAATGTCGACAGTTTGACATTCGTCCTGTTAAGGGAAAGGTGGAGGTATATTGATCCGAGATACCATATTCACCTGTTCACGCTTAAGAATCTTTCTCTTCTTTTGGAAAAAAGCGGCTTCAGGATCATCTCTTTCAAGACAGCGGGATTAAGAACGCGCGAAGATAAAAAGATGCAGAGATATCTGCGGCCGGCTTTAAAATTACTGGCGAAGATCTTCCGAAAGGGTCATCGCATGGGCGTCATGGCCGTGAAAAGCAGAGAGTAGAAAGTAGCAAGTAAAAAGTAAAAAAGGAAAGAGAAAAACAACACATATTTATCCTTCTTTTTTCTTAGTGTTCTGCTTCGTGGCCCTTAGTGGCTGACTTTTGTGTTTTTTTGCCGAAGGCGAAAATTGATCCTGCTTTACTCTGCTTGCCCCGTTTCCGCTGAAAGCGGATCACGGGGTGTTCTCTGTGGCAAAACTTATAATCATCTGTGCGTCAGCACTCCTTCTTCACATGCGTGATGCCCAGATGACTGACTCGCTTCCTGTCCTTGTTTCGTAGCCGTTTTTCTTAAGATGCTTTTCCAGCTCGTCGATATTTGCTTTTTCTGTCAGCCCAGGGTGGACCTCTGCGACGATCTGGGAAATTTTGTTGAAATACTCAGCAGGAAGGCTGTAGAGGATATTATATTCCGCTCCTTCACAGTCCAGCTTCAGAAGGTCGATTTGAAAGATGCCGAATTTCCTGAAAATATCCGGAAGCGAAAGGCAGGGAACTTCGATTTCGTCCCAAAATGACTGATATTTGAAGATAGATGCACGGGTCGGAAAACTCTCCTGAGGGATATATTTTAATGTGATTTTACCGCTTTGCCCAAAGACAGCTATGTTTTCACAGACGAGATTTTTGTCAGGATTTTTTTGGAAGTTTTGAGAAAGGAATTTATAATTTTCTTTCATCGGTTCAAAGGCAATAATGCGCGCAAGAGGATACCTGGATGCCATGAAAAGGGAGTAGCATCCCACGTTGGCGCCGACGTCAAGAATCGTCAGCGGCATTTCAGGTGAAAGCTCGGTCAACCCCTTCATATAGCATTCGTCCATGATGATTTCCTTAAAGACGTTCATGGTCTGCTTATGGACTTCAAGACTCACGCTGTTCCTGAGCTTGAAAAGAACAGGGTATGAGCGGATGAGACGGAATTTGTGAGCCGGGTAAACCCACCAGTTTTTCAGGTTTTTGAATAGATTCAAGTATCTTTGAAATTGATTAGTTCTTTTTTGCATGAGTCGAGAAATCGGGATCCCTGTTATTTTATAAGAATATCAGGGATTATAAAAGAACAATCAGGCCGAATGAAATGATTAATCTGGATACTTCACGGATTTTCATGAAATATCCGGATTAAAAAAGTTGCAGGGGCTTTTGGAAAATGTTAGGCTTTTTTTCCTGATGACTGAACCACTTTATTTTTTATGACAATGAACGATTTTAAACGGCTGGAAGAACTGACCCGGATTTTGAATAAGGCCCGCCAGGATTACTGGCAGGCAGATGACAGGGACAAGCCGCGTTTATCCATGTTTGTCCTGTTCATTTTATTCATCGCATTGACCGTTTCGCTTGTTGTTTTTTTTTCAAGCCCGGCCTTGCGCGGCAGCGGATTTGTTGCGGCCGTTCTTTTTCTTCAGCTTATTTTTGCGGCATGGCTGGGGACGCGGATCTATTTCTATTTTCGTTCAAAGAGTGAACTCAGGAAAACAGTGATTCAAACGAATGAAGAGATCGTCTCGATTAATCAGGACCATTTCTTCAAGCTTATGGAGGAGGTCAAAAACAGCTTTCCTGTGCAAGAAAAAGAGTTTGCTGAATTCTTTTGCTGTATTGCCGCTTTTTTTAGTTTTGACGGATTCAGGGATTCAGACGGCGGAGGCGGAGGACTGAAGTCTCCTCTTTTTGAAAAATGGAAGATACCGGAATTTATTACGTTAAAGACAGAAGGAGATAAAATTTTAAATACACGGCTCCTCAGGTCTGTTCCGGAGCATCAGCAGCTGGGCATTTTGGCGATCATAAGAAAAAATATCCAGCACGTGACAGTGGCGGAATCAGAAAATACGCCTGCTGTTGATGCTTCCAATCAAAACGTTTTTCTTATCAAGCGCCTCAGTAAAGATCCGTCATTCAAGAATCGATTTTCAAGCCTGATTGATCGTTTCATGGTCGAGCCACATGGATAAAGCCGACTTTTCTTACAGAACAGGAGCAAAGCTCCGGAGCCTGACCGGATACAGCGTGATTCTCGGACGCCGGCTCCGCAATATTTTTTCTTTCCATAAGGCCGAGCGGGAGCTCAACCAGTTGCTTGTCGGATACCCCCACAATCACAACTACAGCATTGGAAGGAAAAATCTATGGCCGGGCTTTCAGCTTTATGAAAGGGACAGGCTTGTCACCCCGCTGATTCCCGAGGATTGCAAAAGTTTTTTAGACATCGGAAGCTGTAAGGGTTATTATGTTTTAAGAACGGCCATGAGGTGTCGTTGTCAGGTTTCAGCAGGGATAGATATCCATGAGCCGTTTATCGCAACGTCTCAAAAAGTCGGCGAATATCTCGGTGTCAGGAACGCGCGGTTTTATCTTTCAGATCTTGAGCAGTTATCCAGTAATCCGGAAGCTTTTGGAGGTCCCTTTCAGGTCGTCTTGCTTATCGGCACCTATCAGTATCTTTTTTGGGGAAGCGGACTCAATATGAAAGCTTTTTACAGCCATGAGGAAATCCTTTCTAGGCTTTCAAAGGTCTGCACACAAAGAATTATCTTTTCAGCGCGTCTTGAAGCGGACTGGCTGTCCGGAGGCATTAAAGAAAAAGCGCGTCTTCTCAAGAAAAAAATCCCATACAGCACAGCGCATTTTCTTGAAGCGGCCGGCCGGTATTTCCAGATCCAAAAAGCAGGGTATCTGGGAAAATATCCGTTGTTCCTCATGATGAAAAAATAAAAGAAAGTTTCCGCCTCCGTTTAGTCCGGATATTTCACAATTTTTTATGAAATGTTCAGGTTAGACTTCGGCGAGACAAGCCTGCATGGACATCAGAAAAATCATCGCTGAAGCGCGGAAGGGCTGGATCATCTAAAAGACCACTCCTTAGCGTTTCCACGATCATATGTTTTCGCTTCAGAGAAAACTCCTTTACCTGGTATAAAAAATTATTCTCAATATCGGATTTTTCGTATATACTTGAAATAAGGAGAAGTCTGTCATGAAGACACCTGCAGGAAAGGCAAAAAAAGCCGATGAAAAAGTCGTCAACGGATGGTGGTTCGTCTACAAGAAAAACGGCTCAATCGAAGCAAAAAACAGCCTCATTGAGCACTATCTTGCAGTCGTGAAATACACGGTTTCAAGGATCCTTCCGGGACTTCCTCCTCACGTTCACCCGGATGATCTGATAAGTGCTGGAGTTACGGGGCTTATAGAAGCCATAGAAAATTATGACATTTCCTCGAACACCAAATTCGAGAGTTTTGCGAACTTTCGCATCCATGGGTCGATCATTGATGAGCTGAGAGCCATGGACTGGGTTCCCCGCTCCATCCGGAACAAAGCCAGAAAACTTCAGGCTGCCTATTCGGTTCTCGAGAGAAAATTAGGCCGTCCGGCCACAGATACGGAGGTGTCGGAATTCCTCAATATAACCAATCAGGAATTTGATGACCTCATCAATGAAACCAGGTGCATCAATATCATTTCTCTCAATACGCCCATAAAAAGAGGAGATAGTACTCAATTTAGCGAAATTATTGCCGATACTAAAGATAAACTCCCTGCATATGAAATGCAGAAAAAAGACCGAAAGCGACTGATTATCGAAGCGATCAACCAGTTGCCGAAGCAGGAGAGACTGGTTCTGACTCTCTACTACTACGAGGAAATGACTTTTAAGGAAGTCGGCGAAGTCATTGGGGTTTCGGAGTCTCGAATATCGCAAATTCATACGAAGGCTATATTCCGGCTCAGGGGGAAGCTGGATATAAGTGAGGTTGTTTTTAATGCGTCCTATTGATATTCAGAATGCGATTGATCACGTTCAGGCAGGTGAGCGCATTCTGCATGTGAGGAAAGTCGAGGATGGGGAGACAACTGATCATTTTGCAAAGCGGCTGAGCGAGGAAGTCGAGCAGAAAAGGACGAGCGTCACAGACACAGAACATGCAGAAGGCCTCAAGGTTGAAGAAGAAGGCGGCGGCCAGAGCCAGTACCAGAACCTCAGGAAGAAAAAGAAAAAAGAAGAGGAAAGCACAGAAGAGGAAAAACGGGTCAAGGAAGAGGGAAAAGGAAATATTCTTGATCTCAATGCGTAGCCTGCCACTGAACCGGGCTCGTAAAATAGACAGCTTAGGAAAGAGTTTATGTCTCTTGACATATCTGGTCCAAACGATGCTCCGCTCTCCATCTCCCCCAGGCTCATCAAAGAACTCAAAGATACCCTCCGCACAGGTCAGATTGTTCAGGGAGTTGTCAAGGGAGTCTTAAGCGACAACAAATATGTTCTTCAGATCAACGGCGTCAACACGGTCGGACACACAGATATTCCCCTTGAAGAAGGGCAGACATTTTTTGCCGGCGTTAAGGATATACAGGACAGAGTCATCCTGAACCTTCTCAGCGAGAATGATCAGTTGACGTTCCTTCAGGAAGATCTTGTCAAAAGGATCCAGCTTATTCTCTCGCAAATGAATCTTTCCTCGGATGAGCTGGCCATAAAAGCGGCGATCGAGTTTCTGAAAAACGGCCTTCCGCTTGACAAGGAGAATTTCATGACGTTCCTTCAGTTTATCCGTAATGAGGGGATTCTCAGCGACAGCGACCTGAAGACCGCTGTCCTTCTTTTTAAGAACGATCTCCCTGTTCACAAGGACCTGATTGAATGGATAAAAGATTTTTTCAAGGACTTCAACTTCGACGAGGTCTTGAGGTCCATAGGAAAAGGCGAAAGGGAGGTCATGAACCTTAACGGAGTTGTTCAGAACGTCCAGAATATCCTTTCAGGTCTGAAGGATGTTTTGGCGGGACGCACAGGCGCCGACCTTGATATCCAGGGGATGCAAAATTTTATCAGTACTCTCATTATGAAAGGAAGCGATCAGGCGACGATGCTTGAAAAAGAATTTTTGCATCTTATGCAGAATTCCGGTCTGAATTTTGAAAACAAAATCAAAGATACGTTCATGAGAATCCTTCTCGGGCAGGAAGATTTTGTAACGTCTCTGAAAGACGCTTTGAAAATCCTTGAGAGGACAGGCGCAGAGAGTCTCTCCGGCAGCGGGAAGGCGGTGATTTTCAATTACTCGGGTTTCAGCGAGGCCTTTTCATCCCTGAAAAGTTTAGGCAGCGACCTTTCTGCTTTTCTCAAAGACATGTCCTTTGAAGAGATACGCGGCGCACTCGTGTCCACGGAGTTTCAGGGTCAATCGTCTCAGCTGAAGGAAGCGACATATTTTTTTCTTGACCGGATATTTTTATTTTTCAGAGAACTCCAGAGATCGCTTGGGATATCCGGAGAAAAGCCCGCCGCGCTTCCGGACAGTTTGAAGTCTCTCGTGCAGCAGCTGATGAGAACCGCTGACCCGTTCCTTTCTCAGCAGGACAGGAATTTTTTGAAGCTTTTTCTGGATCAGCAGGCAGGGGCTAAAGATGTCCGGATGCAGGCCGATATTTCCCGGGATGCTGTTGAAAAGCAGGGTCAGGATACCGGAAGGAGTCTTTATTCTGATCTGAAGAGCATGCTTTTCAGGCTTGTCAGCCATCTTGACACTCTTTCCAGATCAATGAAGCAGGAGACCGTGCCCGGTGACCCGCTCAGCCGCGAGCTGACAAATGCCAGCCAGTTTTCCAGGGAGAATATCGCAGAGATCATCCGCGAGCAGGTGAACCTGCGGCAGAACATGCCTGATTTTCAGGATATTCACATTACCGTGCCTTTTATGGAAGGGCGCCAGATGCGGGAGCTCAATGTTTATTTCAGGCGGGAATCTGCGGCGGGAAAGAAAGGAGACAAAAAGTCATTTACCAGTGTTGTTATTTTTCTTGAGCTCAGCCAGATAGGGCCCATACGCGTCGATGTCAGGATGCAGGGAAAGGCTCTTGAGTGCTTTTTTTACAGCCCGGACGAAAAAGTCATTGCAAGGATCAACGAAGAAAGCTTTCAGCTGGAGGAGAGCTTTCGCGAGCTGCAGATGGAAGCGGTTCTCAAGGCGGAGGTCAGGGAATCGCTGTTTGAAGAAAAACAAAAAGGATCTCAGAAAGAAGAATCGTTGAAAGAAGAGATTTTCCATAAAATCGATATCAAGATATGACAGAGAATTTCGATTATTTTCAAGTAAAAATGAGACAAAGATGCCGGGAAAAATATTATTGAAATAATTATTGATTTAGTGTTTAATTATGAAAAAGAAACCGTTTAGGAAAAAAGCAGTTGCTCTTGGCTATGATGAGTCGCGGGACTCGGCACCAAAGGTCCTTGCCAAAGGGACAGGTCTTCTGGCAGAAAGAATAATCGAGCTGGCCAAGAAGTACGGTATTCACACTTACGAGGATCCGGATCTTGTGGAAGTTCTTTCAGCTGTTGAAATTGACAATGAAATTCCCAGAGAGCTTTACAGGGCAGTTGCTGAGGTCCTGGCTTTCGTTTACAGGCTGAACTCCAATTATAAAAGTTAGGAAAGCGAAATGGGGAGTCTAATACTTGTTGTTGATGACCAGGCGTTTATTCGGCATATTCTGGGCGCAGACTTAAAAAAAGAAGGCTTTGAGGTCGATTTTGCTGAGAACGGGCAGCAGGCTTTAAGCAAGCTGAAAAAAATAAAGCCGGACTTGATCCTCATGGATGTCATGATGCCTGTCATGGACGGTTATGAGACCTGCAAGCGGATTAAGACCGATCCTTCCACAAAAACCATTCCTGTTGTTTTTCTCACAGCCAACGCCCAGAAGTCAGCTGTTGTCAAAGCGGTTCAGGTCGGGGCTGACGATTATGCTGTCAAAAGCCCTGATTCTTCCACGCTCATCTCAAAAATTCGAAAGTTCATCCAGTAAAATATCTGAATTGATTTCTCTTTCCAGCAACATTGTCTGATATCATTTCCCGCGTTGTTGCGTGGTGGATTTTTTTGATATCCGTGCGAAGCGCTCCTTATTGCTTTTTTTGACCTTTTCATCGAAGAATGAAGGGAGACTCTGCAGCCAAAAAGTCAAGCTTTTTATCTAAAAAAGATTAAGGTTGAAAAAACTTTGATAAAATGTGATAAATAAGATATACTTTTCTTACATTTTTTATTTTTTAAAGCAAGAAAGAGGTTAGGGGGAACCTGCAAAAGGAAAATGAATTTCCAGGAACCCAAACAATTGTCCGAAATGGCTCGTAAAATTGAACCGTATCAGTATCAGATTATTGAAAAGAAATTTTCAAATCTCCTCTCTTCCATTAACGATGATAGCGACCGCGATAAAGCCGTCCTGAGAATTCACTCTTATCTGCACGAAGGATTGAGCGAAGAAAGAATTTTCAGCATGTTTACAGGGCAGAGCTTTCCGCTTCCGCACTGTCTGGCTTTTGCCAGCGGAAAAGGAGGCGTGGGCAAATCCATGCTTTCTGTCAACACGGCCGTCTTCTTTTCGAAGATCGGAAAAAGAGTGCTTCTCTTTGATGCCGACTACGGGCTTTCCAACGCTCACATTTACCTGAACTTCAGGACAAAAAAATCTCTCCTAGATTTTTTTCTTTCCGGAGATCCTGAAGACGCCGTAGAAAAAATCAGCTCCCGGCTGGACTACATTCATACGGGATCCGGAGAGCTTAAGCTTGTCGATATGGATGAGTACGAATTTACGCGGATACGAAAAATGCTGATGACCATAGCCAGGAGATACGATGTCATTATCATGGACTGTTCTCCCGGCATAGGAAAGGACGTCATCCAGACTCTTCTTGTCGGAACGCAAAGCATCATGGTCACAACGCCCCAGGTTTCGTCTATCACGGATACCTATGCCCTCATCAAAGTGCTCTGTCAGGCGCGGATGCATCCCCGCGTCAATGTCGTTGTCAACATGGCCAGAAGCGTTCAGGAAGCCGATCAGGCTTTTCAGAGAATATCCCTTTGCACAGAAAGATTTTTGAAGCTGCCCGTCGAATATCTTGGCAATCTTTTTTACTCGTCAAAGATCAGTCAATCGCTCAATGAAAGAACGCCCGTCATTGAGATGTATCCGCTGGATACGCGAAGCGGCGCGCGAATTATCCAGCTGGCTCAGAATCTTTTTAGCAGGATAAAGAAAGACACTCAGAAGGAGGTGCAGCGAGACGTTTTCAATCGATAGAAGAAGAAAGTAGAAGGGGGATATAACCAATACGGAGGGAGGAGAAAGGATGCAAACAGTCTTGCCCAGCAAAACGAATCTTAACCAGTTTCTGGAACATTTTCATCTGGAAAAGGACCCGTTTTCGGACAGTCTTAACCTGGATTTTTATTTTAAGACGGAAAGAAATGAGCAGTCGCTTTACAAGATGATGATGTGCGTTGAACACAATATTTCTCTGGGACTCGTGACGGCGGATTCAGGCCTTGGAAAGAGCCTTCTCGGACAAAAGCTTCTTGTGAGCCTCAGCGAGATGAAGTATCAGACCGCGCTGGTCCTTGTGACGCCGGAAATGTCGCGCACCAATTTTCTCAAGGAGCTCTGCTTTGAGCTGACCGGAGATGAAAGCGTCTTTGATATCAGGGATTCCCATACCGTTCTGAAGCACTTGCAGAATGAAGTGATCGAGCTGTATGAAAGGGGAAAGAAGTCGGTCATCATCATCGATGAGGCCCATTTTCTCAGCGCAAAGTCTCTTCATACCCTGCGGACGCTCAGCAACATAGAGGTCCCGGAGAAGAAGCTTATAACCTGCATTCTTCTTGCTGAAAACGGATTTCTCAAGAGAATCAAGCACAGCTCCTACAAGTCCCTTGACAGCCGCATGTATATCCGGGAATCCCTTCTTCTGCTCACACGAGCTGAAGTCGAGCAGTATATCAAGTTCAGGATAACAGCCGGAGGAGGCGATGTTGACATGGTCGATGCGGCGGCTTATGATGTCATTCATGAAAAATCCGGCGGCGTATGCCGCAAGATAAACAAGATTATGACCCTGTCCTTAATGCAAGCATTTTTTACTTCACAGAAAAGGATAACTTCTGATATGATTAGGGAGATTGAAAGTTAAGAAAAGATTTCCCAGAAAGAAGACTCCTTTAAGGAAGAAAGGGAGGATTTTATCTGATGAAAATCAGCTCCCTGATGACCCTCGTGTCCCTGAGGATGTTTTTTGGGCAGATGAAGGAGATCGCATAAGGAGAGGATGTTATGGGTGAAAAAACGATTTTGATCGTCGACGATCATGGAGCACTAAGATATATTCTCAGCTTTGACCTGCAGAAAAAGGGCTTTAAAACAGTGACAGCGGGCAGCGGTGAAAAAGGTATTGAAATTGCCCAGAAAGAAAGACCAGACCTTATTCTTCTCGATGCCATGATGCCGGGTATTGACGGGTTTGAGACCTGTCGCCGGCTAAAAAAAGACGATTCCACAAAGGACATTCCTGTTCTTATGGTTACGGCCAAATCCCAGCGCGAGGACGTCTTGGAAGGTTTGCAGTCAGGGGCTGTCAGCTATATGGTCAAGCCTTTTAAGTTTGAAGAGCTCTTCTCCAAGATCGTTGAGATTATTGGAGAACCATAACCATTTCCTCTGAAGACGAAGCGATATGAAGAAAGTGACCACAAATGATCTTCAGCCCGGCATGAAAATCGCCCGAAAGGTCGAAAACAAAGCCGGCATGGTCCTTCTTCCCGAAGGAATCGAGCTGACAGAAGCCCACATCGGCCGCCTGAAAAAATGGGGAATAGAAGAGATTTACGTTGAAGGGGAAGATGAAGGCGGGGCTGGGTCTGCGGACATGGTTCCGGACCTTACCATCAGCGAAGAATTCATCGCCAAGCTGGACCACAAGTTTGAAAAAGTACTGGATGATCCCATTATGCAAAGCATTTATAACGCTGTCAAAGCGGCTGCCTCAGGAGATAGTCAGGGATAATGGCTACTGATGAGAAAAAACTAAAAAAGATCGTCGATAACATTGTCGGCCTGCCGACTCTTCCCACTGTTCTCACCAACGTGACAAAGATGATGCAAAACCCCAGGGTGTCTGCCGCCCAGGTGGGCAAGGTGATCCAGAGCGATGTCGCTCTCACCTCGAAAATCTTGAAACTGGTCAATTCCGCGTTTTACGGATTTCCTAACCGCATCAGCACAGTGACCCACGCTATTGTGATACTCGGATTCAACGCTGTCAGGAGCACGGCTATGAGCGTTTCTGTCTTCGACAGCTTTGGGGGGGGAGGAGAAACAGAAGGTTTTGACAGGATGGCTTTCTGGAAACATTCCATAGGCTGCGGCGCCGCATCCAGAATTCTTGCCAAGCGGCTCAACATAAAAGAGCTCGAAGAAGCGTTTATCGCCGGCCTGTTGCATGACATCGGGCTTATTATTCTTGATCAGTTTGTTCATGAAGAGTTTGTAAAGGTTATGAAGCAGGTAAAAGAAAAAGATATACTGATAAGAGATGCAGAAAAGGAATTGCTTGATGGAGTCACGCACAACGACCTGGGGGCATGGCTGGGCCGTAAATGGAATATGGCTCCTGCTCTTATTGAGGTCATCGAGGCCTATCCGAATCCCTCGTCAGCTTCGGACAACTACCTTCTTGTCAGCATAGTCCATGCTGCTGATATTTTAACGAGGGCTCTGGATATCGGGAGTGGAGGCGATAACCGTATTCCCAAAATAAACAAAAGCGCATGGGAAAAGCTTGGGATCGACATGGCCGATTTGCCTTCAATTCTGCAGGAGATCGTTGATTCCGCAAAAAAAGCTGAAGCCTTTTTCACTATGGTCAACAAGTAAGCGCCGTCCCTTTTCCCGTAAAGCCCCAGAACGGTCTGACACTATATGAACAGCGATGAAGAAAAAAATCTGCAGCAGGAACTGGATTTTCTCAAATCCACGAACCAGGATCTTCGCCGCTCGATTGACGAACTGACGATTCTTCAGGAAATGCTGAAAGGTATTTCCGGAGAGCACACTCTCGAAGGCATCATCAAGCGATTTACAGACATCATCAAAAAAAAGCTCCTTGTGAAGGGGTACATTTTTTTTGAGATCGGCGAGTCAGCAAAAGTCAAACCGCTCTATTCGGAAAATCTGACGGAATGGGATATCACGGAAAAATACGGCATCAGTAAAAGCATTTTAGAGTGGGTCATCAACGAAAAGCAGATCTCTAACGTTCCTTCGATAGCCGAAGAGGATGAAGGGTCGTCACTTCTCATGATCCCGTTTTATACGTCAGTAAAAAATTTCGGGCTTATTTCTGTTGCCATTGAGACACGTGCTGACGATGCTCTCACCGTCGATGTTTCCGAAACGCTGAAGCTTTCTGCCAGCCAGGTGGCCATAGCGCTGGAAAACCTGAAGCTTTACCATGATATTGAAGAGGATACAAAGAACCTGAGCGAGCTGAAGAATTTCATGTCGAACATCCTCGACAGCCTTGTCAATGGCGTCATTACCTTTGACAATGAGAAGCGGATAACCCATATTAACCGGAACGCTTATATCATGTTCGGCATTACGGAAGTGGATATTATTGGGAAAAAGTATGAAGAATGCTTTCCGGAACATCTCTCCAGCATTATTGATTTTATCCTGAAAGAGACCAATGAAAAGGGTTTTGTCCTTGACTACCAGGTAAATTACGAGCTGGTTGGAGGAGTCACCATTCCGCTTGGTATCAGCACAAGCATTCTCCGTGATGAGAATTACGAGACCATCGGGATCACGGTTGTCAGCCGTGATATGACAGCCAGCCGTGAGCTTGACCGCCTGAGAACGCTTGATAAGATGAAAAGTGATTTTGTCTCCACTGTTTCTCATGAGCTGAGAAGCCCGCTGACGACAATCAAGGCTTATCTCGATACACTCATGCACCGCGTGGATGAAAACGACAAAGAAACCCGCGCCATGTTTCTTGAGACGATTGAAAAGGAGGCCAACAGGCTTTATAACCTGATCGAAGATATGCTGGATCTCTCCCGGATCGAGTCCGGAAAGATCCAGCTGGAGCTGGAGTATATTGATATCACGGATATCGTCAAAGAAGTCGTTAAATTATGCAAGATGCAGACAGAAAAACATGCCATCCACGAGGAGATGCCTGAAACATTGCCCAAGATCATGGCCGACAGGGACAGGCTGACGCAGGTGTTCATCAACCTCCTGAACAACGCGATAAAGTATTCTCCTCAAGGAAAGAATATCTGGGTGAAGGTCGAAGAGAAAGAAGGTTCTCTCCGGGTCTCATTCAAGGATGAAGGATTTGGGCTCAAAGAAGAAGATAAATACAAGGTGTTTGAAAAATTTTACCGCGTTGATTCTCAGCAGACGTCCGATATCGGGGGTACCGGCCTGGGGCTTCCGGTTGTCAAAAAGCTTGTTGAAATGCATCACGGGAAAATTGAAGTCGAAAGCGAGCCGGAAAAAGGATCAAATTTTATTGTCATCCTGCCGATAAAGGAAAGCTGACCGAATGGATATTCAAGCGCTTTTTGACCAGTCCCCTGTCGGCGTCATCGCCTTTGCGGGCGATGGGCTGCTTTCTGTCAATCCGGCGGCTGAGGCTCTTCTTCATCTTGGAAAGGGCCCGTCACCGGATGATGTCAGATCCAAGCTCCAGAGACTCCTCAAGGTCTCTGTTAAGGACATGCTTGATGTGGCCAACCATGATGGAAGGGACCTTTTAACATTCCTGGTGGATGAATCTGAAGAAAAGGCCGATATCCCGCTTTCTTTTTACTGCTTTTTTAATCACTCGGATGTAAAGAAGGCTGGGGATGTGATGATCATCGTGGTCAGGACTCGCGCAGCGGCGTCGGCTCGTTTGATAAAACAGAAACTGATGGCCATGGCGGTTCACGATATTAAAACCCCGATTTCTTCGATTAAGGAATCGTCCTCTCTTTTATGGGACGGAACAGTCGGCGAGCTGAACGACATGCAGAAGAAATGCATAGACATCATAAGAAAAGAGATAGTCCGCCTTCACAGGATCATGGAGAACATTGTCAGGATCGGGCAGTTTGAGGAACACTCTTTCGATGAAGATGTCGAGCCGATCGATATCAGTGGCCTTTTCTCGCAGCTTCAGGAGATTTCTAAAGATAAATGCCAGAGAAAAAAAATAAATTTTTCCGTAGGACTTCATTTTGAGAAGCCATGTGTGGCTTTAGCCAGAAGAAGCCATGTGAAAAACCTTTTATATTATATTCTCGACTATATCCTGGAAAATGCTCATCCTTCGACTCCGGTTGCGGCCGAAGCGGTTCCGGAAGACGGCATTATAAAGGTCATCTTTTCTTATTCCGGCTTTATCCCGGCAAAAGAGCTCAGGCAGACAATGTTTTCTGATTTTTGGGAAGATAAAAAAACAGCCCTTATTCGCAAAGAGCACATAGACGCCTTCAGCCTCCGGATCTGCCGCTCCCTTGCCGGCAACATGGGCGCAAGGATCGAGATCGCGGAAAAGGATTCCGGCAAGGTCGAATTCACCGTCTTCCTGCCGGTGAAATAAGCCGGATGACAGAAGACAGAAAATATTGTCATCCCTGTGAAAACAGGAATCCACGTTAAAAGTGAATGAAGTTACACAGGTCCCCGCTTTTGCGGGAATGACAAATTTTTACGATTTACTGAGGTTGCTTCGTCACGGAGCCTGTAATGAGCGAAAGCGTAGGGTTCCTCGCCCCGTATGCTTGCTCACGGGGTCCGCAATGACGATGTCCTTCGTCCTGCTTCCCGCGTCTTATGGTCTTTTCTTTCCATATTATCTCGTTCTGCTTTGTTAAAACTGATAATGTCGCTGAAGAAACTACCCTCAACCTTTCATCTTACTTCTTGTCTCTTGTTTTTTGCCTCTCTCATTTAATTATATAATTGTCTACCGAAGAGGATTTATGATATAGTTAATCCGAATTACAGAGATGATTTTTCATGAAGAAAGATAGAAAAAAAATCCTTGTTGTTGACGATTCATCAACCGCCCGCATGATCACCTCAAGCGTTCTTCGTGACTACGGGTTTTGGGTTGAAACAGCCATTGATGGAGAAGAAGGGATCAAAAAGGCGAAGTCGTTTTCTCCTGATGCCATGGTTGTGGATCTGCGCATGCCCAAGATGGACGGATTTCAGGTCTGTGAAAATATCAAGCAGCTGGGCAAAAACCAGTATATTCCTGTCCTTTTGCTGACAGCCAGGGAGGATGTTGAAAGCGTTGTCCGCGGCCTGGAAAGCGGAGCAGATGATTATATTACAAAGCCCTTCAACGAGATGGAGTTTATCGCAAGAGTCAAAGTCCTTCTTCGATTGAAAAGCCTTCAGGATGAACTCCAGAAAGCCAATAAAAAGCTGGAAAGGCTTTCTATCATCGACGGGTTAACGGGCATATATAACCACAGGTATTTTCAGGAGAAGTTCGATGATTTTCTGGCAAAAGCGAGCAAAAAGAATGAGCACCTTGTGATCGGGCTCTTTGACCTCGATTACTTTAAGATGGTGAATGATACATACGGGCATCTTATCGGTGACAGGGTCCTGAAAAAGATTACAGAGATTCTTCAGCAGAATATCCAGCAAAAAGATGTTCTTGCGAGATACGGCGGTGAGGAATTTGTTGTTATTTTCCCGGAAGCGACAGTCAATGAGACATTCGATGTTTGCCAGAAGTTTCTGAAAGACATAGAAAATTATGAGTTCAGCGCTGGTGAAAAGACGTTTAAGCTGACTATCAGCGGCGGGCTTGCAGCTTACAAGCCCGGGGATAAGGCTGACAAGGACCGTCTGATCCATGATGCGGATATGGCTCTTTACACTTCTAAGAGAGAAGGGCGCAACAGGATCACTATCAGCACGCCGTGATCAGGTAATCAAACCTGATTCCACCCCGGGGGTGGAACAACGGGTGGATAGAAAAAGTAAGAATTTAAGGTGCGCTGGCACACGGTGATTGTTAAATCAGTCTCAGGAACTCATAAAAAGTAGAAAAGAAGAAGGCATCGTAGGGGCAGACCTCTGTGTCTGCCCGTTTATTCATAAGCGAAAACGGGAATAGCCATGGGAGATTCAGTCACAATAAAAATTCTTAAAAGCCATCTGGCTGGGGGAAGTATCCGCAAAGGAGAGCCCGTCAGCCTCAAGGTGGATCAGGCTCTTACTCAGGATGCCACCGGAACGATGGTTTATCTTCAGCTTGAAGCCCTGGGTATTGAGAGGATCCGCCTGCCTCTGGCCGTATCCTATGTTGATCACAATACGCTTCAGACATCCTGCTATAATCCGGATGACCATGTGTTTCTTCAAACCGCAGCCGCCAGATATGGCGCTGTGTTCTCCCGGCCGGGAAACGGCATATGTCATCAGGTGCATCTCGAGCGGTTTGGCGCTCCTGGAAAAATTCTGATCGGTTCAGATTCTCATACGCCGACAGGAGGAGGCCTCGGGATGATAGCCGTTGGCGTTGGAGGCCTGGATGTTGCAGCTGCTATGGCTGGAGAGGACCTGCACCTGACCATGCCGGAAGTTATGGAAGTCTGCCTGAAGGGAAAACTTCAGAAGCCCTTTGTTACGTCAATGGATGTTATCCTTGAAGTTTTAAGAAGGCGTGGTGTCAAAGGGGGCCTTGGAAAAATACTGGAGTACACAGGAGAAGGCGTTTCAACGTTAACAGTCCCTGAACGAGCCACAATCACCAATATGGGCGCAGAACTTGGGGCAACAACTTCTATCTTCCCGAGCGATGAGCAGACGAAAAAGTTTTTGAAAGCTCAGAAAAGAGAAGGCGAATGGCAGGAAATTTTGCCGGACAGGGATGCTTCTTATGATGACGTTCTTGAAATCGATCTCACATCCATCGAGCCGCTTATAGCCAAGCCTTTTTCTCCGGATGCGGTTGTCCCTCTGAGAGAACTCCATGGACAGCGGGTTGATCAGGTCTGCATCGGCTCCTGTACGAATTCCAGCTATGCCATGCTGGCCGCCGTAGCACGGATCTTAAAGGGAGAAAAAGTGGCTGAAGGAGTGAGCTTGACTGTTTCTCCGGGATCCAAGCAGGTTCTTTCCATGATCGTCAAAGACGGCTATTTCATTCACATGGTTGATGCCGGAGCGCGAATACTTGAATCTGTCTGCGGTCCCTGTATCGGCATGGGACAGGCTCCGCGTTCAGGCGGCGTTTCGATAAGAACGTTCAACAGGAATTTCAAGGGTCGCTCCGGGACGCCGGATGCCCAGGTCTATTTGTGCAGCCCTGTATCAGCAGCCTTTATGGCCGTTAAAGGAAAGATTCTCGATCCAAGAGATGCCGGAAAATCATTTGAAGCCGTTGCAGAGCCTGATGAGTACGTCGTTAATGACAACATGTTTATTTTGCCTGAAAGATCTTCGGGAAAAGCGCAGGTTATCAAAGGCCCCAACATTCAACCTATCCCTCTTCGCGAAGAGCTGAAGGATTCCATAGAGATGGAAGTGATACTCAAGCTTGGTGACAACATCACAACCGATGACATTATGCCGGCAGGAAGCAAAGTTCTTCCTCTCAGATCAAATATACCAGCTATTTCCCGGTTTGTGTTCAGCGGCATCGATGAGCATTTTTTTGAAAAGGCAAAAAAGGCAGGGGCTTCGCTTATCGTGGGTGCGGAGAATTACGGTCAGGGATCTTCCAGGGAACATGCGGCTCTGGCGCCCATGCATCTTGGCGTGCGTGCCGTCATCGCTAAATCGATTGCCCGCATCCACAGGAAAAATCTTATCAACTATGGTATTTTGCCGCTTCTATTTAAAGACAAAGAGGATTATAAGAAATTGAACGCTCAGCAAAAAGTCAAGATCAAGGGACTGAAAAGGCTGAAAGAAGGATTGAACACATTGACTCTTACTGTTCATGAAGGAAAAAGAGAGTTCGCTATGGATGTTATTCTGGACGTGGATGCTATGGAAAAAAGTATTCTTGAACACGGTGGGCTTTTGCCGTATATTAAAAGAAGGATATAGGGCATAATGGGTTACGATAAGACGATACTTGTTATAGAAGATTCAAAGCCGCTTAACAGGATACTCTGTTTTGACCTTGAGCAGGCTGGGTTTCAGACCCTTTCCGCATTTAACGGGAAAGATGGTTATGAAAAAGCGATTGAAGCCAAGCCTCACCTGATCCTTCTTGATGTCAATCTTCCTCTCATGAACGGCTTTGAAGTCTGCTGGAAGATCAAAGCCCATCCTCATATTAAAAGGGTTCCTATCATTATGCTGACCGGGCGATCTCAGCAAAGGGATTTTGAGGAAGCCAAAGACACAGCTGTCGACGCCTACATCATCAAGCCTTACAAGCAGGAATTACTCATTGAAAAGATAAGAGAGTTGCTGAGAATCAAGGACTGAACAGCACCCCGTATCATAGCGAAGCAGGACATCTTACACATATCACGGAAAAGTATCATGACAATTTTTCTCAAATCCTTTGCCTTGCTCATCAGAAGTCTTCCCAGAAAGCTTGCCCTTATCATCGGCATGCTTTTGGGAAAGCTGATGGGAATCATACTGATTCATAAAAAGAAGATCTGTTTTTTGAACATGGACCTGGCTTTCTCTGATTCGTTATCCTCCAGAGAAAAAAGTAGGATCATAAGAAAAATGTATGTCAACCTGGGAAAAAACATCGTGGATTTTCTTCGTATTCCTCTCATAAGCCAGGATAATTTCCATCAGTTTGTAACCGTGGAAGGAGAGCGCTTTCTTGTTGATGCCAGAGAAAAGCGAAAAGGCGTTCTTGTCATAACCGCCCACTACGGCTTCTGGGATATCATACCGCTTTTCTTTGCTTTTCGCGGTTACGGCGCCAACCTGATCACAAAAGATATCCGTAATGCTTCCCTTAATGATTTTTGGATGAAGTACAGGAAGTATGGAGGCGTTAATCCCATTTATAAAAAAAATTCATCACGGGAAATGATTTCTCTTCTCAAGAGAAATGAATCTTTAGGATTTGTTATTGACCAGAATATGAATTCGCGAAGCGGTATCTTTGTCGATTTTTTTGGTGTAAAAGCCTGCACGATCGACGTGGTAGCCAAGCTGTCACAAAGTCTGGAGTGTCCGGTGCTCCCGATATTCTGTATTCGAAAAGATGACGACACGTTTATCATCAGGATCGAAGAGCCTGTCTTGCTCAGGCAGGGAAAGGATAAGCAGGAAACGATTTTACTCACAACACAGGCGTATACAGAGGTTCTGGAGCGTTTCATTATCGAACGGCCAGACCACTGGATATGGATGCACAAGCGCTGGAAGACCCGCCCGGAAGGTGAGGAAAGCATCTATTAAGAGACAGGATACACGATACACGATGCAGGATACAAGATAAGGAGCGCTAAAGCGCGATACGAAACAATACGTCATCATTTTTTAATCATTCATACGAAGTGTACATTTTATTTTATATCTATTATCCTGTATCTTGCAGCCTGTATTGCTTATTAGAGTTTTTAGAATAAATAATAAATTGTAACGTCTACTATTATAGGTAAAAGGCACTATAAATGGAGGAGCTTATGTTTAAAAGAATGACTTTCCTTTTTACTATTTTATTTCTTGTAACTCCCTTTATCGGAGAAGGCTCAAGTGAAGATGTCGATAATCTTCTGGGAAACGCTTATCAGCTGGTCGTGAGCGGAAACCTCGATAAAGCGAGCGAAAATTTCGCTTCAGCCGCTGATCTTGCTCTTCAAGAGGGGCATGACAGGGGCATCATCGAGAGCTTGAGAGGTCTCTATGTAACGGGCAAGTCCGAACTGTCCATGAAATACGCCCAGGCGGTTGTAGAAAGTTCAGGCTCCTGGCGTGCTGTTTGTGGCGTAGGGTATCTTTATGCGTCTCTTAAGGGAATGAGCGAACAGGCAACCAGGGCTTTTTTCAGGTCATATAAAGTTGCCTCCAACCAGGGAGATTGGTACGGCATGGCTGAATCAGGAAGAGCTCTCTTTCGCATAGGGCAGGAAAAGGAAGCCTTGGGATGTATTGAATCAGCTGAAAAAGTCGCTGAGCTGCAGAAAGCTTATAAAAGGATGCCTGTTTTAGCTGATATCTATCGCTCTATGGGCGAAGAGGCAAAAGCGCTGGCCGTGGAAGAAAAAGTGAGGCTTATGGCAGGTCCTGTGCCCCATGTCGTGGACACGCTGCCCGGGCAGGAAAAGATATCAAAAGAGTCGCAGCAAAATATAAGCTCTCAGACGGAAAGCGATATCGCTTCGGACAATGCCTACATTGCTCAGAAAATGAGCCAGCAGGAGGATAAATATTACAAGAGCTGGATGGTCATAACGCCTTTCTTTTCGTATCTTTTTTTTGAAGTTACGGACCAGTACGGATATGACGGATTGTCTCCATCGGTTGTCATAGCTGCGCCTCTCATCAATAAATGGGCTGGTCATCATAGCAGTCATTACAGGCTTTCTCCTTCAGGCACATATATTTACATCAATGTGAATGATTGAAAGCTGCTTCCGGCCTGAGCGAGCTTTCTCTCCGGGAAATCAAACAATCAGCTCTTTTCGTTCGAGTCGGAGGTTTTTTATTTGCAAAAAAATAATTATCCTTTACTATATATAAGCTAATGACATGAGGTTAAATTAAAAAGAGGTTGATTATGGCAGATGTCAAATACGCAGAAAAGATTTTTATGGATGGAGAATTTATCCCGTGGGACGAATGTAAAATTCATGTTATGTCACACGTCATCCATTACGGGTCCTCTGTATTTGAGGGAATCCGTTGTTATAAGGGTAAAGATAATTCATATGTTTTTCGTTTGAAGGATCATCTTAAACGTTTGGTGAATTCAGCTAAGATTTACCGGATGGAGCTCAAATATACTCAAAAGGACATTGAGAGAATTATTCTTGAGACGATTCGGGAAAACCAGCTTAGCGATTGCTATATCCGTCCGATTTTTTTCAGAGGATTTGGAGATTTTGGCGTCAATCCGTCTAAAAGTCCTGTCCATTTTGCCGTCGCAACATGGAACTGGGGAACTTATCTTGGAAAAGACGCCATGGAAAGCGGCATTGATGTCTGCACCTCCACGTGGCGGAGAATGGCACCGAATACTCTTCCTTCTCTGGCAAAAGCCGGCGGCAACTATCTGAATTCCGGGCTGATCAAGATGGAAGCCGACCTCAACGGCTATGCGGAGGGCATTGCTCTTGACACGAACGGGCATATCAGTGAAGGCAGCGGGGAGAATATTTTCATTGTCATCAATAATTCTCTCTATACGCCGCCGTCACATTCTTCGATTTTACCGGGAATTACCAGGCATGCGGTTATCGTCCTTGCGCGTGACAAGGGGTATAAGGTCAAGCAGCAGATCATCCCGAGAGAGACGATTTATACAGCTGATGAAGCCTTTTTTACCGGAACGGCGGCAGAAATATCGGTTATTCGCTCTGTTGACAGGATTCCTATCGGGAATGGGAAAAGAGGACCGGTCACAAAAGATTTGCAGCAGGATTTTTTTGCCATACTGGAGTGCAAGAAAACCGATCCATATGGATGGATGACGCCGGTATATTGACGTGATTCGAGGAAGGTGCGCTTCGCACGATGACTGAATTATTAGGACGCAGATAAGCGCAGATTTTTGGGATAAGCGGAAACGTGGCCACCACGCGGGGTAAGCACGAAATTTTGCACTGCGTACAAAATATTTCTTTTCCATTCTGCCGGAGGCAGAAAACTCCGTGAAAATCCGTGTCCCTCCGTGGTTAATCCTTAGAATATCCAGCGAAGCGTTCCTTTAATTTAAAATTTCGGATTTGTTTTTGGAGTTTGGTATTTGAAATTTATGCTCTCTGCTAGCTACTTTTAAGGAGGGTGTTATAAAAAATTTTTACTTCCAACTTTCTACTTTTTACTTTATACTTCCTACTTAAGAGAATGGAGCATATTATGGGACTTTTAGATGGAACAGGCATGGAAAAAAGGCGTTATATCCGAGTTCCTTCTCATTTCCCCGTGAGGTATTATTCTGTTGAAGACCCGGCGGCAGCGGAAAACCCTTATGAGTCGATGAGCGATAATATTTCTGTGGGCGGAATGATGTTTTTTGCTGAAAAGCAGTTCCGCATCAATGAAACGCTTCGCCTGGAATACAAGCTGGAGACATCCGGCAGAACCGTCAGTTTTTCGATCTTCGGCCGGGTTGTGTGGACAGATGAGATAGAGAAGGACAGCCTCTATAACACAGGGATTGAGTTTCAGAATCTGTCTCAGCAGCAGAAAGATGACCTGGGTTCTTTTGTTAAGTCAAGTCTGGAAGAAAAGAGAAAAATGGAGAACAGCCGCTAACTCTGTTTTCTCCCCAATAAGCTTTGCTTGGTGATAGGTGTTAGCCCGCATATTTCATGTTCCCTCGAAAACGGGGAACAAAGCGGGCATACCCCGGCAGCATGTTTAAATCGTGTAACGATTTAAACAGCCGGCCCTTCGGGTGGATATTTCATGATTTTCATGAAATATCCAGGTTA
>JAFGJP010000218.1 GCA_016929035.1 Candidatus Auribacterota bacterium
ATGAAAGGGTCTCTCAGTGATTCAAACTGAGCGGCCATGACCATATAGACAAGAATAATCCCGAGGATAAGCAGAAGCGTGAGGTCGCGGAAAGATTTTCTCTGCTCCTCGGCCTCTCCTCCGAATTCTGTGGAGATGCCGTCGGGAAGCGTCATTATCTCAAGGCCTTTTTTAATGTCAGAAACGATTTCACCCAGAGACCTTTCAGAGACGTTGGCCTCCACTTTGAGAACGCGCTCCCTGTTTTTTCTTTCGATCGATACGGGGCCTGTCGTCTCGACGACTTTGGCAATGTCACCCAGCTTGATTGTGTTTTTTGTGACAGGAGATATAATGGGCATATTTTTGATATCTTCTATTGTCGAGCGGAACGGCTCTTCAAGCCTGAGTACAATATCATATGTTTCGCCTTCTTCTCTCAGGCGCGTGGCCGTTGCCCCGCCGATATAGGCATTCACCGTATCGGCAAAAGTCCTCATCGAGATACCGAATGACAGGGCTTTTTTCCTGTCCGGAATAATCTTTATTTCCGGATTTCTCAGATCGCGGGACATGCTGATATCAACGACTCCCGGGATTTTTTCCATCATGTCCATAACTTCCCTGGCAAACGCATTTGTTTTTTCAAACGAGTAGCCGAGAATCTCGACCTGTATCTTTTTTCCTCCCCCGCCTGTTATCATTTGTCCGAGAGGGTTTCCTGCGGTAATATTGAGCTTAATCACGCCCGGAATCTTTGAGATTTCCTGCCTGAGGATCCGGGCGATCTCCTTGTCAGACCGTTCGCGCTGCTCCTGCGGAACGATTTTCACGCGCGACTGGATGATATGGCTTCCTGTTTCTCCTCCCATGGCCATGCCCATACCGCTGGACGGCTGGCCGGCAAAAGTGGACATGAAGACTTTTTCCGGGACGAGTCTGCTTACGATATCTTCCAGTCGAAGAGCGATTTTGTCAGTCACTTCGACGCGTGTTCCCACAGGAAGATTCACGTTAAGCATAAGATCTCCGGAATCTTCTTCTGGAAGAAAATCCGATCCTATGTGGAAAAAGAGACTTAGGCTGAAAATGAACGTAACCAGAAAAGAAAGGAGAACGACCGCCTTGTGCCCCAAACACTTTTTCAGAGCTTCCGAGTAAAACAGCTCGATTTTCCGGAAAACATTTTCTGAAAAATCATATAATCCTTTGATAAGACTCTTCGATGATATTTTTTTCTTCGCCCCTATCCATTTTGATGACAGCATGGGCGTGAACGTCGAGGCGGTGAAAAGCGATCCGACCAGGGTTACGATAATGATTGCCGCCATTTCACCAAACATGATGCCGACGATGCCCTTGACAAAAAGAAGGGGAAGAAAGACCACGATCGTTGTCAGGGTCGATGCGCCGATGGCTGTCAGGATCTCCATGGTGCCGAAAACAGACGCTTCTTTCGGCCTCTCGCCTTTTTCCATATGGCGGGTGATGTTGTCCACAACGACTATAGCTGCATCCACGATCATCCCCAGGGCAATCACCAGAGCAGAGAGGCTGATGACATTAATTGTCTTCTCGTTAACAAATAAATAAATAAAAGATATCAGAAGTGAAAAAGGAATGGTGAAAGCGACAATAAGGCTGGACCTCAGGTTCCTCAGAAAAAACCATACAACCAGAATAACAAGCATGATGCCCATCCAGATGGTCGATTGCAGCGTATTGAGAGTTCTTTCAATATCTTCAGAAGAATCAAAGACCGTATGGAGCTTGATATCGGCAGGCAGCTTCTTTTTGATCTGTTCTACTTTCTTTTTGACCCGTTCTGTCACCTGAACCGTATTATGCCCGACCTGCTTCTGGATAATGACCGCACCGCAGGTGGCCCGGTCGATCCTGATCATTTCCGACATCTCCTTAAACCCGTCCTCGACAGTGGCCACGTCTCTTAGATACACGATCTTTCCGTCTTTCTGGCCGATGATTGTGCACTCTATCTCATCAGGAGAGGTGAATTCCCCGGGAACGCGTATCAGGTAATCGGTCAGGCCGTATTTGATGTTTCCTGCAGGAAGTGTGATATTTTCTTCTCGAAGGGTTTTTTCAATGTCACTGATGGAGAAGCCGTAGGCTTCCAGGCGGTCGCTGTTGATCCAGACGTTGATCTGTCTCTGGATTCCGCCCCGGATGATCACCGTGCCGACGCCGGGTATCTGCTTGAGCTCATCGCCGAGAGTCCTGTCGAGGATCTCGTAGAGCTCTGAAAAAGATTCCTCGGCTGATGCGACAATGACGAGGATGGGAATATTAGCCGTATTGAATTTGAAGATTATCGGGTTGTCCATCTCATCAGGGATGTCCGGAAGGGTGCGCTTGGCCATCTCGATCCTGTCCCGGATGTCATTCGATGCTTCATCAAGATTGGTTCCCCACTTGAACTCAAGAGAAATGATAGCGGCCCCTTCAATGCACCGCGTTGTTATTTTATCCAGGCCGGGTGTTGTGGACAGCCTGTTTTCCAGAGGCTCGGCGACTTTGAGCTCCACGTCTTCCGGGCTGGCTCCGGGATAGACGGCAATGACCGATATGATCGGCGGCTCGATCTCAGGCATAAGATCAACGCCGAGCTGAGACAAGCCGTAAAGGGCGATGATGATAATCCCCAGGAATATCATCATGTTTGTTACAGGTCTTTTTACGCCGAATTCCGGTAGATTCATGGTGTTTGGTTATCTGGTTAACTGGTTGCCTTGTCAAAGATTTACTGCTGCTCCATTTTTTCAAAAAGGACTTTTACGCCGTCAGTCAGTTTCTGCTGACCCATGACAACAACGAGCTCTCCAGGATTTACACCGGACTTCACTTCTCTTAAATGTCCTTCTCTTAGGCCGAGAGAGATCTTGCGCTTACGGGCAGCGTCATTTTCAACTATGTAAACATAGCTTTCGGAATTTTTTCCAATGATCGATTCTGTGAAGATTACAGGGACGTTCTCAGCTACCTCTGTTACAAGTGACACTCTGGCGAACATTCCGGGCTTAAGAAACATGTTGCTGTTTTCGATAATGATCTCAGCCGGCGTTGTCCGGGTGGAAACATCAAGGACAGGGCTGATCTTGTTGATCTTTCCATGGAAGATCTTGTCAGGATATGTATCGACCGTTATATCCGCGTCCTGGCCGGGTCCGATATTGGCCAGAAATGTTTCCGGGATATCGACATTAATCTTGACTTTTTCGATATTGACCACTCTGGCGACAGGCGTATTGGGAGTGACCTGCTGGCCGATATCAACGTAAACGCGTCCGATGAGTCCGCTGAGAGGGCTTTCAACAGGCGCCTTTTCAAAAGTAAGGCCGACTTCATCACGGTCTATGTACATGATAACTTCATTCTGCGCGACGATCTGGCCTTCGTCTTTGACCTTTTCCAGGATCTTTCCGCTGACCTTGGGGTAGACTTCTGCTTCATAAAAAGAAAGAATGTTCCCGACAAATTCGCATCTGACACGAAGCGTTCTTTTCTCGACCTCCATAACTTTGACAGGAACGACCTCAGGCATATTATTGTTAATGTTGTTAGCCGGCTTTTCTTTCTGCCGGCATCCTGCAGCAAAAAGACATAACGCGGCAAGACATAGGACAAGCCACCTGTTCAAGTTCAGTTTTCGTTTCATCAATTTCTTGCTCCTTCTTGACTGAATAAATCGATATTATTACTGGTGAGAGTTGTTCCCTGAGCGCACTCCAGCTGGATAACGGCTACATTGTAATCGATGAGAGCTTTGAGGTAATCCAGCTCAGCCTGTGAAAGAGAGTCCTGGTAGTCCAGCATGTCGTGTGTACTGATTTCGCCGGCCATATAGCGCTCTTTTTGGGCCGCGTAATTCTTTTTTTCTTTTTCAAGGGAAAGGTCAGATGCCTGAAGCTGCCGGGACTGGATATCTATTTCTCTCACCCTGTCGCGGACATCAAGAATGATCGCCTGCTCGAGCTTTTTTAGCCCGAGAAGCAGCTGGGCTTTTTGCAGCTTTTGCTGCTCAAATCTGGCGTCGTCTTCCTCTCCGAATGTTTTTGTGAATTTAAGCCCGATAAGAAATTGCCGTCTGTCTATGGAAAGATCTTCTACAGTATCACGATATTCTTCATCAAGTCCGTTCAGGGCAAGGCTACCCATGAGATCAAGCTCAGGGAGAGTGCTGTTTTCAGCAAGCATGAGAAGAATATCGCTGTTTTTTATATTAAGAAGATAGGCCTTATAATCCGGCCTGTTCTCAAACGCTGTCATGAGAGCGTCTTTCAGAGATACGGTTTTTTTGACAAATTCCGGCTTATCCGTGAGAAACACTTCAGCGTTCCACATTTCCGGATCGCTGACAAGGTTCGTGATGAATTTCAGATTGTCTTCAGCACTTTTCAGCTGCGATTCAGCGGCAATGAGAAGCTTTTCCCTTTGAGCGACCATGGTCTCTGTTTCCAGAAGGTCGACCTGACTGACAAGGCCCTTGGCATAGCGCTTGCGGGTGATGTCCAGAAGGTCGTTCGCCCTTTTCAAAGATGATTTGGCGATTTCATAGGAATCCTGAGCAAAGGCATAATAGTAATACGCCTGCTTTGTCCGCGTAATGATATCCATAACCGTTGAAATGAATTCATACTGACTTTTTTCCTTGGTGTTCCGGGCGATGACAATAAAGGCCTCGTTGACCTCTCTTCCCCTGCCCTTGAGAAGAGGATGAGAGACATCGATCTGCGGAGTTATAGTATAATAAGAAGTCAAACTTGAAAAACCTGAATTTGTCTCGTTTAACTTGTTATCCAAGGAAAAGCTGTACCGGGTTCCGGTTCGGAGCCTGCCGTAAAGAGAGACATCAAAAGTTGTCATTTCTGTTTCCAGGTTCTCGACCCCGAAAAATTCGCTTGTTGACTTTTCAATGTTTTCCAAGAAGCTCAGCTCTGTGCTGAACTCGGGAGAGAAAGAGGATTCAGCAATTTCTATGTCAAGATCCTTGATATCCGGATCCATGCGCTTGATCTGGATATCCGGGTTGTTTTCCAGCGCATGGACAATGCAGTCCTGAAGAGAAAGATCAAGAGCCTTCCCGGAATCAGAAAAAGCGATAAAAAGCTCTTTCACATAGGGTTCTTCACCGCATGAAAAAGAAGGAAAAAGAATAACGATTAATATTATTGTTGATAATATATGAAAAATTTTCATAACATTGACCTTTTCTTAAACAGAATGCGGATTATATATGATATTTCTGATTTTTTTAACAATATTCAGATAATCCTGCCGCTCTTTCTCGCTGAGCTTTCCAAAAACGCCTTCAATCATCTCTTTTTGCTGTTTTTTCATAGCATTAATGATTTCCCTGGCTTTTAGCGTCAGCCGGATTTTGACTATTCGCCTGTCGCTTTCGTCTAAAATTCTATTCACCAAACCCAGCTTGTAAAGCCTGTTGATCATGCCTGTGGTCGCCGGAAGGGTAATATTGAGCTCCGTTGCCAGGTCTTTCATTTTCATACTTCCTGAAGAATCGATCAGCCAGAGAGATGTCATCTGGGGGATTGTGATTTTTCCAATGTCCAGATTGCTAAAACTAAAGAACTGTTTCATAACGCCCCTTCGTATCTGCACAAAGTTCGTTATCAGATCTTCTGCAAAATGAGAGAGTTCTGTTTTCATGGTTAATTTCCCTAATAGTTAGCTTAATTAACTATTAAGGATATAAACTATTTTTCCCCACGTGTCAAGGGGTTTTTAAAATATTCTTTAACTTATTGCATATGAATTACTTAAATATATCTTCCGTCTCTTTGTGCCACAAAACAAAGTCAAGATGGCTCAAAGGAATACGGATTTTTTCGGCAAAACGCCTCATTCTATTTTCTATTTCAAGATATCTTTTTTCCGTCAGGCTATCCGGTATTTCGCTTATGACCTTTAGCCCTTGCAGGTTTTTCAGAACATGCCTGTCCAGAATAGCCAGATTTTTACCCATGCCGATATTTCTTAAAAAATGGCTGGCTTCCTTGAATCCAAGACCTTTCACGTTTGTCACAAGCCATTTCCTGATCAAGAGGGCATTTTTTTTGGCAGAAAGCCTTCTCCTTATTTCCATTTTTCCGTTTTTTAGGAAAAGCTTCCGGGCGCGGTTGATATGCCAGGATTTTGTTTTGTGGAACCGTGTTCTTTTGATAAGGGTTTTGGCCATGACTTCAGGATCAGCGCAAAAAAGAGAGCCGTCTTTTTTCAGGAGGCAGACAGCGTCCCAGCACGACCTTGCTTTTGACTGAGGCGTGAGAAGGCAGAAGCAGAGCTCAGCAAATAAAGTGTTGTCATCTGCTGTTTGCCCTAGCAGGGCGAACTCCCTGAGCCGCGATTCGATCGGCTTTTTGATGCGCCGGTAGTTTTTTTTGATTTCCGTTAGTTCCATAGTCGAACCGTGTCATTATACTAAAAAAAATGAAATGTTGAATTTTATCTTTGTTTAGAGATGCCCTTAATTTGTGCAGATGAAAAAGGTGGCGGAGTTTTTCTCGCTCGTCATTCATCTTAGAAATGTTAACGAGTCAGAGAAATAAGCGATGCGTGTCCTGACGGGACATGTTCATTTTACTTATCACTTTTACGGAGGTTGCTTCCCGCCACAGGCGGACCTGCGCCTACGGCTTGGCGTCAATCTTTTCACAATGACGATGTTTTACGTCCCATGGTTCACATCCCACGGTTTTTTCTTTCCGTCTTCGCGAGTAACCTTTATTAAAATGGCTAATGTCGCTGAAAAAACTACCCCGAGCCTTTCTCATGGGCACTTTCTTGCATAGTTAGCGTCTTCTTTTTCCCAAAAGCACCGTGTCGCGCAGAGCCTCGACGTCTCTTGCGCTGAGCCATCTTTTCTCAAAAAGAGGGTCCTGGACGATCTGGGCGATGGCGGCCAGAGCACGAAGATGGAAATTTCTTTCATCGCGCGTTCCGGCCAGGACAAAAATAGTATGGACGCTCGGAGCGTTTTCGGAAAACCAGACCCCTTCCCGGCATCTCGCAAGGAGAATGTCAAATGCGTGTTCGCCGTCTATGATGATATGAGGAATAGCTAGGTTGGGGGTAAGGACGGTTGTGCTTTCTTTTTCTCTATCCTGGAGCATCTGAAAAAGAATGGCTGGGAGCATCTGGAGAGATGGCGCCAGATGCTGGGAGGCGGTGTGAAAGAACTCGTCGATTTTTAAGGGGCCTTCTATATCGAGGACAATGCTTTTTTCAATGATCCTGTCAAAACGGTCCTTTGTGATGTCGTCTCTTTCCCGGATGATGTCTTTGAGCTCGGTTTCCAGGGAATGCGTTGCCAGCTCTTTAGCGGTCACGCGTTGGATCAGGTGGAGAAGCGCATATTCTCTTGTCGTCCGTATCCGGCCGTAAAACCAGTAGGCAAAAAGGCCGCAGAGAACCAGCATGATGCTGATGAGAAGAGCTTCTTTTCCCATCTCAAACAAGATGAAGACAAAAAAGAGTATCCCTGTGATCTGAACCCAGGGATAAAGAGGACCCCGAAAGCTTGGCTGATAGTTCTGAAGGCGGGATTCCCTGAGAATGATCACGGAGAGATTGGAAAAGATGAACGTCAGGATAAGAACTGTTGAAGCCGCTTCAACAAGGATTTTGATCTTGAGAAACAAAGAAATGATAATAAAAGTTCCTGTTATGATGATGGCCACATGAGGAGTCTGGAATCTTTCATTGATTTTCCCAAAGCTTTCAGGAAGAAGCCCGTCACGGCTGAGTGCCAGCGGATACCGTGAGGCGGCCAT
>JAFGJP010000219.1 GCA_016929035.1 Candidatus Auribacterota bacterium
AATAGACTCATCCCTAAGAACATTTTTGTTTTTAGATTGCGTATGCTGTCCGCTAACAACATATTTCATGTTTTTTTTTAAACGGGTCACATAGAAGATTCGTTTTTTTGTAAGTGATTGCAGCCATTTAAGATCAATATACGCTCGATCTATGGAAATAATGCTGTCCGGCAGAAGTCGAGAAGAAAAGTCTTTTTCTTTAACAACTGTAATGTCAGAACAGCGCCCTTCAGTCATGACGATAAAAGAAGGAAGACATCCCTCATGATCATAGAGGAAATGAAGTTTCATTGCTCCTTTGGTCTTACGATACTTTGCCCAGGGAAAAATCGAAAGGCACAATTCAATAGTGGTTGCATCAATCGCATGAAGAGGATTTTTAAATCGAAACTTATGCTTTGGTGTTATTGTTTTGCATCGTTCAAGAAGTTTATAAAATAATCTTTCAAATATTTGATAAGAACGATTATTGTTTGCGTCTGATAAAGTGCTTCGACAGATTTTCTTCAGACCGATGTGATACCACCTCTTATGTTGCACACATAGGGAAGTAATGATATCTCTTAAACTGTCTTTCTTTCGGATTTGTGCATAAAGGAGCGTAATAAATTGCTGCCAACAGTTGAAATACTTTACGTATTTGTCTCCCTGATGTAAAATAACACCTTTTTCAAATTCATGTCTTGGTAAAAGTTGTAGCAGCTGATTATAAATCGTGTTAACATGGCTCATGGCTTGAAGCTCCTTTCGTTAAATATTTTATGCTTGCTTTATTCTTACGAATAAAGCTTGGAGCTTCAAGCTCTTTTAATTTTTAACCGGACACTAGAGTTCTCAGTATGACCCCTCTGGTTTCTCAGTAAAGCCACTTCGTGTTTCTTCGTGTGCCTTCGTGGCTCAATTTTTTTCTGTTTTTTCATCTTTTGTCTTTCGTTTATTTTCTCCCTTCTCTCTTCTTCTTTGCTTTCTTAGCGGCCCTTAGCGTTCTTTGCGGCTCAATCTATTTCTTTCTTTTTTCTTCTGTCTGCTGATTTCTGATAACAATTGACTTTTCAGTGTGTTTTCGATAATGTTTTACATAAATCTTAAGGAAATATATAACGGGGTATCAATGAAGGTCTTAATTACGGGCGGCGCAGGATTTATCGGCTGTAATGCCGCAGAAAGATACATCAAGAAAAAAAACGAGGTCCTTCTCATCGATAATCTTTCACGAAAAGGCTCGTCAAAGAACCTCAGCTATTTAAAGAACCTTCAGCAGAATCTTGATTTTTACCAGATCGATATCCGAAACAGGGAACCTGTGGAAAAATTTTTCAAGACCCGCGGCCCTTTTGATCTGATCCTGCATCTGGCGGCCCAGGTTGCGGTCACGACGTCCGTGGAAGATCCAAGGGATGATTTTGAAGTGAATGCTATAGGGACGTTCAATATTCTGGAAGCCATGAGAGAGTATTCGCCCAATGCTTTTTTTATCAATGCTTCGACAAACAAGGTCTATGGCGGCATGACGGATATCGAGGTCGTGGAAGAAGGGGGACGCTACCAGTATAAAGATCTGAAGAGCGGGATCCCGGAAAAAAGGCTTCTTGATTTCCATTCTCCGTACGGGTGCTCCAAGGGTGCGGCTGACCAGTATACAATTGATTATTCAAGGATCTACGGTTTGAAGACAGTAAGCCTCAGGCAATCCTGCATTTACGGCTACCGCCAGTTTGGCGTGGAAGACCAGGGCTGGGTTGCCTGGTTCACGATAGCTGCTGTTCTGGGGAGGCCTATCACGATTTACGGCGATGGCAAGCAGGTAAGAGATGTTCTTTTCGTAGAAGATCTGATCAGATGTTACGATAGAGCTTATGAAAAAAGAGATGCTGTGAACGGCAAGGCCTATAATATCGGAGGCGGGCCGGCTAACCAGATGTCTCTTCTTGAGCTGATCGGATACCTTGAAAAGCTTACGGGCAAAAAGCTTTCTTATTCTTTTGATCAGTGGAGGCCCGGCGACCAGCCTGTTTTTGTCTGCGATATAGAAAAGGCGAAAAAAGATTTCGGCTGGCAGCCGAAAGTTGATGTGAAGACAGGCGTGGAAACGCTTTTTCACTGGGTGAAGGAAAACAAGGAACTGTTCGAGGATTTCGCATGAAAATAGCTCTCATCGGCGGCGGCTACTGGGGAAAAAATCTTATCCGAAACTTCGCCGGCCTCAATGTTCTCAAAACGATCTGCGATCAGGATGAAAATGCCCTCAAATCTTTTCAAGAAACGTATACCAGCGTTGTTGTCACGAAGAATTTTTCTGATGTCCTGGATGATCCGGAAATACAGGGCGTCTGCATTGCTACTCCTGCTGTAACGCATTTTCCTCTGGCGCAGGAATCTCTTCAGAAAGAAAAAGATGTTTTGGTCGAAAAGCCCTTATCTCTCAATATCGATGAGGCGGAAAAGCTGATCGCTCTTGCGGAAAAGAAAGAACGCGTTCTCATGGTAGACCACATCCTTCGCTATCACCCGGCTGTTTTGAAGCTCAAAGAAATGATATCTGAAGGGGTTCTCGGAAAAGTCGAGTACATTTACTCCAACAGGCTCAATATAGGAAAATTAAGAAGAGAAGAAAATATTCTCTGGAGCTTTGCTCCTCATGATATTTCCGTCATTCTCTATCTCATAGGCGACATGCCGACGCAGGTCAACTGTTTCGGCGAGGCATATCTCCAGAAGGGAATCTATGATTCGACCGTGACGACCCTTTCTTTCAGGGGAGATATTAAAGCGCATATCTTTGTCAGCTGGCTGCATCCTTTTAAAGAGCAGAAGCTGGTTGTCGTCGGCACAGAGAACATGGCCGTATTCAATGACGTTGAAGAAGACAAGCTTTGCCTTTACCCGCACAAGGTCAAATGGAAAGACGGCATTCCTGTTGCTGATAAAGCGGAGAAGCAGGTTGTGGCCATTGAATCCGGGGAGCCTTTACAAGAGGTCTGCAGGCATTTCATCGAATGCATGGAAAAAAGGACTGTGCCTTGGACAGACGGCCTTGAAGGGCTTCGTGTTCTTAAAGTCCTTCATCAGGCGCAGGTCGCGCTGGAAGGTCAGAAGAAAAAAGAGGAAAGAGCTTTTCCTGAAAAAGATTATTTTGTCCACAGGACTTCTCTTGTGGACGAGAACGTTCGCATAGGACATGGGACAAAGATATGGCATTTTTCCCATATCCTGAAAAATACGGTCATTGGAGAGAAATGCCGGATCGGTCAGAATGCTTCCATCGGCCCTGATGTGACCATAGGGAACAATGTCAAAATACAGAACAATGTTTCGGTTTATAAAGGCGTTACCCTTGAGGACCATGTTTTTTGCGGGCCGTCGTGTGTTTTCACGAATGTTGTCAATCCAAGATGCGAGGTCAACCGCATGGAGGAAATCAGAGAGACGCGTGTCTGCAGGGGAGCGAGCATCGGGGCGAACGCAACGGTTGTCTGCGGCAATACCATCGGGAAATACGCTTTTATCGGCGCTGGTTCGGTCGTCACAAAAGACGTTCCTGAATACGCGCTTGTCTACGGCAACCCGGCAAAGATCCATGGCTGGATGTGCGCCTGCGGTATCAGGCTGGAATTTTCAGGTGATAAAGCCCATTGCCAGTCCTGCCAGAAGAAATACAGGAAAGAAGGCGAAAAAGTCACAGAAGAATAGATACAAGATATTAGATGCATGATTCACGATACAGGAGAAACAAAAAACAGAAGACGAAAAAAAGAAAAAAATAGATGATAGAAGAAAGTCAAAATTTTGAAGAGGAAAAACAGAAGAAATGTTAGCCGCGAAGAACGCTAA
>JAFGJP010000220.1 GCA_016929035.1 Candidatus Auribacterota bacterium
AAAAAAGAAAAAAATAGATGATAGAAGAAAGTCAAAATTTTGAAGAGGAAAAACAGAAGAAATGTTAGCCGCGAAGAACGCTAAGGGCCGCGAAAAAAGTAAAGAAACTTAATGAATCGATGGGCTATGGTCTGTGGACTATCGACGATGGACAATTTAAATCTTTGCTATTAATATCGTGTATCTTGAATCTTGAATCGTGTATCTGGTGTTAATACCATGCAATTCATAGACCTTCAAAAGCAATACCAGGCGTACAAAAATGAGATCGATAAAGAGATCCATGAAGTCCTGGACACGTCTCAATACATCCTGGGAGGGAAAGTCACAGAGCTTGAGGAAAAGCTGGCCTCTTATGCAGGTGTCAAACATGCTCTTGGCGTATCGAGCGGGACAGATGCCCTTCTCATGGCTCTTATGGCAAAAGGTATTGAGGGAGGGGATGAGATCATCACAACGCCTTTTACGTTTATCGCCACAGCTGAAGTTATCTCTTTAGTGGGCGCAAAGCCTGTTTTTGCAGATATCAGGGAAGATACATATAATATTGACCCATCTCAAATAAGAGATAAAATCACGCCTCATACAAAGGGCATCATTGGTGTGGATATTTTTGGACAGTGCGCGGATTACGACGAGATCAACCAGATAGCTGAAGAAAACAGTCTTTTTGTCATAGAAGATGCGGCTCAATCCTTTGGTGCTGAGTACAAGGGAAAGAAGTCCTGTTCCCTGGCCGAGATCACCTGCACGTCTTTTTTTCCGGCCAAGCCGCTTGGATGCTACGGCGACGGGGGAATGGTCTTTACTGATGACGACTATTTGTATAACAAGATGAAGTCCATTCGCGTTCACGGACAGGGGAGCGATAAGTACGATAATATCCGTATTGGGATCAATGGCCGGCTTGATACCCTGCAGGCAGCTGTACTCTTGGCAAAATTGCCCCATTTTGATGAGGAGCTCGAAAAAAGGCAGGGGATAGCCAGGTATTATAATGAAAAGTTAAAAGATTTTTTTATTACTCCAAAGGTATTGGATTTTAATCTCTCTGTATATGCGCAGTACTGCCTCAGGACAAAGAAAAGAGAAGATGTTTTAAAGAAATTAAAGGAAAGCTATATTCCAACAGCCATTTATTATCCCAGGCCCCTTCATCTCATGGCAGCCTATGAAAACCTTCCTTACATGCTGGGTGATTTCCCAATAAGCGAAAAGGTAGCTGAAGAGATCTTTGCCCTACCCATGCATCCGTTTCTGAATCAGGAAGAACAGGATAAGATCATTAAAGCTCTATTAGGTTAATATATAAACTGTTAATATATAAATTAATATAACTCATTGTAGAGTGCGTATTAATACATGAGACAAAACCTTTCCGAAAGGTTTTGTCTCATTTTTTTGTGAGTTTATTGTGAATATCTTCTTTATTGCGTCTAACGTCCAAGCGAAGCGGACATCCATCATCCCACTGCTTTTTCTCTGCCTTCTGTTTTTATCCTGTATCGTGTATCCTGTATCTTGAATCTGTCTTCTGTCCTGCGTCCTGCCTGTCCTGAGCACTTCGACAAGCTCAGCATAAACTCTCTCGAAGGATATCTTGCATCCAGTATCTTGAAAATCCTGAGCGAACGAAGTGAGTCGAAGGACTATCTACTCTTTAAAAGGTGCGTCTTTAGCTATCTTGTAAGCCATTTCTTTGACAGCAGTCTTGATGGCTTCAGCTATGAGATCTTCCGAACTTTTGGCGTCATCTTTAACAGCAACAAGAGCCTGTTTTTTAGCTGTTTTTTCCTCGCCGGTCCATTTGGAAATGACCATGATCTCCCCAGTAGAAACATGCACAACACGGGCTTCGAGAGCAAGTTTCAAGTAAGTCTCCTGCTTTGAAATAAGCCCAAGGCTTCTTTTTTCCGTGTGCTGGGAAATATCCACAATACTTCCGACAAGCATGAGTTCAGCCCCAAGCTGGTTTCCGATCTTATCGATGGTTTCATTCTTAAAGTAGTCAGTTGTCTGTACCTGGAGCTCTCCAAGAAGAGCGCTCAGTTTTTCACGTTCAATGAGCCTGTACCTGCCATAGGAGAAGATCTCGTTGATGAGCTGGTCAGCTATTTGGTTGCCGAGATAGGCATAGCTCCCTTCCTTTGTTTTGTCCTCAAACGGCATGACCGCCATGAGGTAACGCTTATTGAAAGGATAAGATTCGAGTTCCTCGTTTTCTTTTGCCTGAGCGGCTAAAGGATAAAGAAATAAAAATAAAAGAACAGAAAGCTGTAAAATTGATTTTTTCATATATGCTCCATAAATATTAAAGGTAATGGTTCATTAATATTTTATAATGGATTTATTATAAAAATGACACAAAAAATAAGACAAAACCTTTTGGAAAGGTTTTGTCTCATTTTGGGGTATCCTGATGTCCTGATAATCTGATCTTCTAATACCCTACTTCCTGATAACCCGATAATAGGATATCCTACACACCTATTCTTATATGTCTTGTGTCATGAGTTCTTGTGTCTAGAGTCTTTCTTTTATTTCCCCCTTGACCTTTGTACAATATTGCTTTAATATGTTCAGCTCATGAACAAATCCTATAATCACAGGGACCAGGAACATTCTTTAGAAGTTCTCAATGTGCTGGAAAGCAATTCTGCCTCTACACAGAGGGAGTTATCCCAGCGCGTGGACGTCAGCCTGGGAAAGATCAATTTTCTTCTCTCTTCTCTTATCAATGCCGGATATATTAAAGCAAAAAAATTTAAAAATTCTAAAAATAAAATGGCATATCTTTATATCTTGACTCCCAAAGGCCTGAGGCAAAAGGCGTTTTTGACAAAAAAGTTTTTGGACAGGAAAACTCAGGAATATAAAGAACTTAAAAGAGAGATCGAAGAGCTGAGAAACCGTATATCCTTTGATAAAAAGGGATAGTCTTTCAAATTTGAGTTTGATGACTTTATTGTAGCTTATATGTGTAAGTGAGAGAGACGGAGTCTGGAAAAAAACATTGAAATTTAATAGGTACTGAAGAATAATGTTGTCTTATCCTGCAAAGAGGGGGCCTGCATATGAATGAACAAAAAGAATTTTTGGATTTTGATTTTAAATATTATTTACAGGTTATAAAAAATAAAATTTGGTTAATCGTCTCGGTTTTTTTTCTAATAGCCATTCTGGGCGCAGTATTTGCATTTCTTCTGCCGAGAAAATATGAAGTGACACAACTGTTTTCTTTACCAGCGGGTTATTACAATGAATATCTTGACAGCGCGAGAGATATCGAAAGAAAGATATCAGGAGATTATTACAATCAAGCTATAATTAAAGAACTGGATATTTTAAACAGTCAGAAAATTAATCTAAGGATAATCAAGCAAAAAAGAAATGATGCGATCCGTGTTTCTCTATTTGTGCCTGACGATGAAATAGAGACTGCTATAAAGATAATGAACAGTCTTATCAGACAGCTTGAAAAAGACTATGCAAAAGATATAACAATCAGAAAGCAGGATTTTCAAAATGAGATCATGAAAAGGAGGTACAAGATCAAAGGTCTTGAAGAAGAAAGGGTTCAAATAAAGAATAAGATTTCCCTTCAGGAAAAACAGGTCGAAGATAACAACCTCAGGATCGAATTTTTGGAGAAGATTTTATATTCCTATCAGAAAAAATTGGGAATAAGCGAACAGGGCGAGAAAAGCATGTTTTTAGATAATTCTTCAATACCCATGGAGGAGTTGTATTATTATTTTTCAATTGAAAAGAAGGTGCAAGACCTAAAGGCGCAAAACATGAACTTCCATGAGATAAACAGATCTCTTAATGCAAGAGAAAGAAAAGAAATTCCTGCTGAGATAGAGATCAATAAAAGTGAAATCAAAAACATTATATTAAAAAAGAGCTATATAAAGAACGTGAGACAGATCCATAAGCCTTATGCAAGTGAGGCTCCTGTTAAGCCTGACAGGAAAAAGATTATCGTCATGTCTGTGTTTATAGGAGCATTTATCAGCCTGTTTTTTGCTTTTTTAAGCGAATTTATTAAAACGGAAGTCGTGTGATTTTGAAAGTCAATATAAAAGGAAGAGGAGAGTGCGATGATAAGTAATGTTCATGGAGGAAGAATAGTTGAAAAAATTCTGGGTTCTAAAAAGGCTGATGATATAAAGAAAAGCTCAGCCGAATATCCGAATATGGAAGTCACTTACGATAAGGTCCAGGAAATACTCAATATCACAACAGGAGTCTTTAGCCCTCTGGAAGGATTCATGAATGAAGAGGATTATAAAAGCGTAATTATCCGTTCCCGGCTGGCAAGCGACATTCCGTGGACTATTCCTATTGTCCTGGATATTACAGGAGAAATATCAGAAAGACTCGGGAAGGGAGATGATCTTCTCCTGACATACGAACAAAAGCCTCTTGCCTTGATGAAGGTTGAAGACATTTTCAGTTTTGATAAAACAGAGTATTCAAAAAGCGTTTTTGGGACTGATGACAGAAGCCATCCCGGAGTAAGAAAAGTTTTTGAGATGAAAGATGTTCTCATCGGCGGCACAGTCGAACTCATCGAAGAGCCAAAGACAGATTTCTATCAATTTACATTAAAGCCAAAAGAAACGCGGGTCCTTTTCAAGGAAAAGGGCTGGCAGGACGTTGTCGGATTCCAGACGAGGAACGTTCCTCATCTCGGGCATGAATATGTACAGAAAACCGCGCTTTCGTTTGTTGACGGGCTTTTCATCAATCCTGTTATCGGTAGAAAAAAGAAGGGTGATTTTAAAGATGAAGCGATCATAGCCTCGTACCAGGAACTCATGAAGCACTACTATTTGAAAGAAAGGGCTGTGATGGCTGTTTTGCATACTGAGATGCGGTACGCAGGGCCAAAGGAGGCTATTCATCATGCTATCATGAGAAAGAACTTTGGATGTACGCATTTCATTATTGGAAGAGACCACGCTGGGGTCGGCAGTTTTTACGATCCTTTTGCCGCACACAGGATCTTTGATGAATTTCCTGATCTGGGCATTGTCCCCATCTTTTTCAGCTCTTTTTTCTATTGCAAGAGATGCAGCAGTATAGAGAACGATAAGACCTGTCCTCATCCGGATACAGACCGTATCAATTTCAGCGGGACGAAAATAAGGGATTATCTGGTAAAGGGAGAAGTTCCACCTGAAAGCATGATGAGAAAAGAAGTCTCTGAAGTTATTCTTTCTTATGAGAATCCTTTTGTGGAATAACGCAGATTAACGCAGATCTAACGCAGATTGACGCAGATATATAAAACGCAGATTGACGCATATATAAAAACGCAGATGGTCGCGGATACAAGGAAAAATTAAATGGATGCGAATCAAAAAGAAGTAAAGGATGTGGATTTCTTATATAAAGATTTATCTTATAGATTAGTAGGCTGTTTTTATGAGGTTTATAATGAGCTTGGACCTGCACATAAAGAGCAGATTTATCATAAAGCGTTAAAGCTTTCTTTTGATAGTATTGGTATTGATTATCAAAGTAAAAAGAGATTAGATATTTATTTTAGAGATCAAGCTGTAGGGATTTACGAGCCTGATTTTATTATCGAAGATAGAATCATTGTTGAATTAAAGTCTGTTTTGATCATGCCAAGCGTATTTGAGCAACAACTTTTTTATTATTTAAAAGGAACTGATTACAAAGTAGGCTATTTAGTGAATTTCGGCAGTGAGAAGATAGATATAAGAAGAAGAGTATACGAAACAGCAAGAAAACAAAAATCTGCATAAGAAACGCAGATGCGTTAGAACACAGATAGTCGCATAAAAAAATAGTCGAAGAATGATAATTTAATCATATTAAAATAAGTAGTATCTGCGTGAATCCGCGTTAGATTCGCGTAAATCTGCGTTCAATATAGACGCAAATAATCGCAGATCAAACACAGATAGTCGCAGATAAAAAAGAACAATAAAATTTAATCATATTAAAATAAGTAGTATCTGCGTGAATCCGCGTTAGATTCGCGTAATTCTGCGTTCAATAAGGAGGATTTCATGAAGGGCGTAACACTTTGGTTTACAGGGTTGTCTGGTTCAGGGAAAAGCACCGTAGCACAGGTTGTCTACAGTAAGCTGAAACAGCAGGGGCATAAAGTGGAGATACTGGATGGCGATGTGATCCGGACGAACCTCAGCAAGGGGCTAGGATTTAGCAAAGAAGACCGGGATGAAAATATCAAGAGAGTCGGATTTGTCTGCGAGCTTTTGACAAGGAATGATGTCATTGCCATAGCGGTCTGCATTTCTCCGTATAAAGAAATCAGGGATTTCAACAGAAAGCGGATTGGAAATTTTGTTGAGGTGTTTGCGAAGTGTTCAATAGAAGAGTGCATTAAAAGAGACCCAAAGGGGCTTTATAAAAAGGCCCTGGCTGGCGAGATAAAGAATTTTACAGGTATTGATGACCCTTATGAAGAACCAGTGAATCCTGAGGTTCTTCTAGAGACAGATAAGGAAACTGTGGAAGAAAGTACACAGAAAGTCCTGGATAAATTAAAACAGCTTCACTACCTGGAAATAAAAGAAGAAGAGATTTCTTCTGAAGAAGAAGAAAAGATCAAGGAAAGGCTGAGCTCACTGGGATACCTGTAACGGATACAGGATTTAGGATGTATTGATACAAGATGAAATAACAGAAAAACAGAAGGCGAAAAAAAGAAAAAAATAGATGATAGAAGAAAGTCAAAATTTTGAAGAGGAAAAACAGAAGAAATGTTAGCCGCGAAGAACGCTAA
>JAFGJP010000221.1 GCA_016929035.1 Candidatus Auribacterota bacterium
AAAAGCATAAAGAGCTCCCAAGGGGCAAAGAGCGCGGCACCACGACCTTTTCACAAAAAGCGATGTGGCCAGAATAGCCAGGAAGAAGATAAAGATATTCAGCGCGTGAGAGAAATAAAAGACCTTGACTCCCAGAAAAGACGTTTTCAGGCTCCTGTAAAAATCATAAAGCGGTCCATAAAAATCAAAACTCCTGATCAGGGATGAAAAACTTTTGTCGATTGCAAGCGTGACCGTCGGGATCAAATTCAGCGAGACAAAGCGCGCCATGATAACGATGGGGTCAAACACCCAGGATACCTGAACGCCTGCAAAAGCAAAAAGAAAAATGATGGCAAAAATAATAAATTTTATCGAGCGGAGCCTTTTGTTTTCTCTGTCCTTGAGGACCTTGCCTCTTTTGCGTATCGCGCCCACAGCATCGATGCTTGTGCCAAGAGGACATATCCATCCGCAGAAAAACCGTCCAAAAACAATCGTGAGAACGATCATGGCAAGAGATAGAAATATTCCGGGAAGGATGATCCTTTCGCTTATCGACGTCATGAATATGATCAGAGGATCAGCATTGAAAAAGGTCTCGGCCGGAAGAAGCCCTTTAAGGGGATATGTGGTCGACCAGAGGATATAAATAAAGAGGAAAAAGAAAAATCCCTGAGAAATCCTTCTGGCAATAACCAACTTTTTTTTCATAGCAAATCCAGGTTACAACAAAAATCTGAAATGAATGTGTGCTGAGCACAATATTCAATATTCTGGCCACAGAGACTCAGAGTCACAAAGGAAAAGTTTCTGGTTCGAACTTCGTTCGAACACATTTTCTCTTCTCTTAAGTCTTTGTGCCTCTGTAGCAAATTCCTCATCAACCGTGCGTCAGCACTATTTATCCTGAACCATTAGAATTCAGTTTACACTGAATTTATCGACTGCGCCAATGACAAGCTTCGTCGAAGGATCTTAATTTGTCATTTCTTCTTTTTTCTTTCTACTTTTTACTTTTTGTTTTTATCTTATGTCTATTTTCCATTTTCTCTTCTCTATTTTCTATTCGTCCTGCATCTTACACTTTGATTTTTTTAATGTCAGCAGAAGCAACATCGCTTTTGCCAAAACCTCTTCTTATGGCTTCGGCGATATTGGGTACTGATCTTGGATCTCTGCCCGCCAGCTGACAGGCATAGATGTCGGCAAGGGTCGGATCCGTAGCAACAATGAGTTTCTTCATTTCAAGAACATCGTCAAGATTTCCGCCCTGCGGCCCGTGTCTGTTGAGCATCCTGTAGCTGTCGATGACCGTGAGGTCAGGACTGATAAAATCCGTAATGTCCACAAGCTTTCGCCCAATATCCTGGTGCATCATGCCCCGGACGCCTCCGCAGACGCCCATGAGGTTTTTCATGGAAAGCGTGAGCCCGGTAAGGCCGTGATGCTTGAGTATCGGCACGTTGATGAACGTGTCGCATTCTATGGCATCTCTGAAGACAGGCCACCCGTCCATGGGGCTTTCATAAGCAAACTTGGCTTTGACAAAGTTCCAGTCATCGACAAAATACACTTTGGCGCCCTTCGCTTCCGCGGCTTTCTGGATGCCGCTGTTCTGGTAACAGCGGCTGGCCGTATTGCAGGTATTATCAAAAACATTGACCCTCCCGGCTCCTGCCTGGTAACACAGCTCAATAAGAGCGGCAACGACCCAGGGATTCGTGGTAGCCGCCTGCTTTTCATTCCTGTCCCAGGCGATATTCGGCTTGACGACGACCGTACTGCCTTTCTTCACAAATCTTTCCATTCCTCCCATGGCTTTGACCGCTTCAACGGTCATCTGATAAGGGTCATCTCCGCTTGCTTCAATGATGTCATGATCGCCCTTGATATTGCGCTTTTTTCTTCCCTCGGAAGCGGCAGACTTTGCAAAAGCAAAACGGGAAATCTTTTGAGAAAGGGCAAGAGCAGCCATCCCGGAGACCAGATACTTCAGGAAGCTCCTGCGCGACACCCGGCTTTCAAAGACAGATTCATCAGAAAGGAGGAATTCCTTCATCGTGTCGTCCTCCACTTATGATTTTCAGGGCACCTATTTATTCGACGCCAGATTTTTATTCTTAATAAAAAGCAAAGGAAAAACTATGTCGCTGATGCAGCATGGCAGCCACACGGCTAAAAACAAGAAAATAAAAATAGCCAGGTACATCCACCATGCCACCGCTTCGCCGATGGCTGCCAGGACGTGAAAAAGAGATGCCCACGTGCTGACAAACACATGTCCGGCATGCGGGAATTTAGTCGCCGGCCGGAAATAGGCAATGGCAATACCGAGAATGGCCAGAGGATTGACCAGCCACCACTTCTCGATAAATCCGATATGCGGATGGCTGTGGGGCATGCCAAGCAGAACTTCACCCATATAAGGAATAACCGAATCGCTCAGAGTGGCGATCCCGATAGAGCCTGTATAACCGATAAAAAGAAGAACCCAGATATTGCAATGACGCCTGTCTTTGCTGCATTTGTGCATCTCGTACATGGATGCTGTCACAAGGGCGCTCAAAACCACATGAAATGGGTGAAGCACGTAAAAAGCCTGAAGGGCCAGCCCTGCTGGCATCTTCCTGAACAGAAAGATCAAAACAATCCCTGAAACCGCGCCGACAAAAGTAAAAGGGGCGTGATGTGCCAGCTCATTATATATTTTTTTGAACATGTCGTTTCCAATAAAAGTTTTCTATATAGAATAATAAACAGCATTATATTGCAACAAAATTCTTTATGTTTTTATTTTAATAGACAGATTTTAAATCGATAATTTCTTAGATTAACATTAAAAGTCGCAACGGAAATCTTTTTATTTTTACAGAAAGCTTGCTTCGTCGTCATGAACAACATGGGATTCATAACTCTTCACAATGACGACATCTTATGTTTTTTGTTCACCTTGGACTACACGTGGTTCAGGGCTTCGCGTCCCCCATTCGACTCACTCCGTTCATTCAGGATGGTGAGCTTAGTCGAACCGCTTCGCGGCTTATATTCTTCCTTTTCTCATAATTTCAAATTTCTTTTTACTTTCTATTTTTACTTCTTACTACTATTCTCTATCTTCATTTCATCCTTCATTTTGTATCCTGCATTTTGCATCGTCTATAGCCCACAGTCCATAATTCACTGATTTATTTCTTTTTCTTTTTTTTCTCCTTAGCGTTCTTCGCGTCCCTTCGCGGCTCATCTTTCTTTCTGTTTTTTATCTTTTGCTTTTTTATCCTGAATTCTGCATCCTCTTCTTTTAACTTTTTACTTCTTACTTTTTATCTTTATCTTTTTTCTTTCCTCTATCCTCTATTTTCTTTCTTATTCTATCTTCTGTCTTCTTTTATTTATCCTGTATCTTGTATCTTTCATTCAGACTCTCGGCAATGTGAGGCCTTTTTGCCTGTTATATTTTCCCGCTCTGTCGCTGTAGGATACCTCGCACGGCTCATCAGCCTCAAAGAAGATCACCTGCGCAATGCCTTCCCCGGCATAGATCTTGGCCGGAAGAGGTGTTGTATTGGAAATCTCAAGCGTGGCATACCCCTCCCACTCCGGCTCAAAGGGTGTAACATTGACGATAATGCCGCAGCGGGCATACGTGGATTTTCCGATGCACACAGTCAGAACATTCCGGGGAATCTTAAAATACTCTACGGATTTAGCCAGGGCAAAAGAGTTGGGAGGAATAATACATTCTTTTGTTGTAAAATCCCGGAAAGATTTTTCATCGAATTTTTTCGGATCAACAATCGTGCTGTTGAGGTTAGTAAAGACCTTGAACTTATTGTCCACGCGTATATCGTATCCATAAGACGAAAGACCATAAGAGATCTTTCCTCTTGTCACGAGTTTTTCGCTAAAAGGCCTAATGATGCCGCGCTTCCTGGCCATGGACCTGATCCACTTGTCTGATTTGATTCCCATTTTTCCTCCAAAAAATTGTTTCATTTTCATATTAGTCTACCAGAGCGTCTTTTGCAACACTTTGATAAAAGATGGTAATGTGAAAAAAAGACTTCAAAGTTGACTGCGATTTTACGTTATATAACTTATTGAATATAAATTTGTTATAACATTTTTAACTACAGATATTGACATTGAAGTTAATATGAGTTATACTTATTGTAGGACAATAGGTTATATTATTTAGAGCCTAATAAATATAATGAAAAAGGCAACAATAAAAATACCAAAAACGCTTTATGATTCCCTAAAAGACAAGATCAAGGGAACCGGTTTCAGCTCTGTGACTGATTTCATCATTTATGTGATGAGAGATATTGCGGCCGGAAGCAGTCTTCATGAAGAAGCCTCGCTCACCAAAAAAGAGATCAATCAGATAAGAAAAAGATTAAAGACGTTAGGATACCTGGATTGAAGACATTTCTCCGAATTAAGGAGAGAGCTTTGAAAACTGAAAAAAATTCCAGCCCAAGAAACAGTGACAAAGTCTTTAATGACATCGTCAAGGCCGTAGGCGAGATCAAATACGGCTCTATCCAGATCCATATCCAGGACGGAAAGATTATTCAGATCGATAAGATCAGCAAAGTGAGGATGCACTGACAGGGAATCCGCCTACCGATTGAACGGCTGACCAGAAAACTGGAGGCCGGAAAGATAGAGAGCATCTCATCTTTCCGGCCTTTTTTTTAAAAAAGAAAGGATAAAAAGATAAAAAAAGGCTGTTTGGCTTTACTTGTTGCCGTATTCCTACCGCTCTTTGTAAAAGCAGCTCTTGCAGAAAGCGACTGGGAATACTGGAGCCAGTTTGAGGCAAAAATAGAGTTAAAAAATGACCTTTCCCTGCTTGTCAAGCCGGAGCTTCGCTTCAGCGATGACATGAGTGACCACTACTACACCCACCTTGAGATCGGGCTTGACTGGAAGGTGAACAGCTGGCTTGCTGTCAGCCCCTGCTACCGCCATGTTGAACAGAAGAAAAATGACAACTGGTCGACTGAAAAACGTCCTCATCTCAACGCCACTTTTAAATTGAAGATGTCTGAAAAGATCAAAATAAGCAACCGCTTCCGCCTTGAATACCGCATCATGGAAAGTAACGAGACGTTCAGGTACACAAACAAAACGACTCTTTTCCTCCCGTCTGTGACTGAATTCAAGATCGAACCTTATCTGGCAGACGAATTTTTTTATGATTTCGACGAAGGCTTTCACAACAAAAACCGCATCTTTGCCGGAGCTGAAATGAAAATAACAGAAAACTGGAAGGCCGGTATTGCCTATATACTGGAAAGCCGAAAAAAAGGCGATGACTGGACAGATGTCAATGTGCTCGTCACAACGATCAAATACAGCTTCTGATACCAAAAAAGGAGATCACAACATGAAGCGCTTTATTATTGTTTTAACTGCTGTATTCTTGTTTTTTTCGATCGTCAATTTGAGATCTCATTCAGAAGAAGAGAAGATGAAAGGCACCATCTCTCTTTCAGGGGCATGGGCTCTTTACCCTATGGCTGTACGCTGGGCAGAAGAATTCCAAAAGACCTATCCTGATATAAAAATCGATATTGCCGCCGGAGGAGCAGGCAAAGGCATGGCTGACTGCCTTGCAGAGATCGTGGATATCGGCATGGTCTCCAGGGAAATCTATCCTGAAGAAGTTCAAAAAGGCGCCTGGTGGATATCTGTGACTAAAGACGCCGTGGTCCCGACAGTCAACAGGAACAATCCCGTATTAGCGGACCTCCTTTCCAAAGGCGTAAAAAAAGACATCTTTATCAGCATATGGGTATCAGAAAAGATCACAACATGGGGCCAGGTGGCCGGAAACAATAACCGAAAGACCATCAATGTTTATACCCGTTCTGATGCCTGCGGAGCAGCTGATACATGGGCGCTTTATCTCGATGCCAGACAGGAAGACCTTCTCGGGATCGGCGTATACGGCGATCCCGGCCTTGCTGAGGCTGTTAGAAAAGATGTCCTCGGCATTGGATTCAACAATATCAATTTCGTTTATGACGCAAAAACAAAAAAACAGGTTGAAAACATCAAGGTCCTGCCTGTTGATATCAACGAAAACGGCCATATTGATGACGACGAAGACTTTTACGACAACAGGGACGATATCACAGGTGCCATCGCCGAAGGCAAATATCCTTCTCCCCCGGCCCGTGACCTTCACTTTGTATTGCACGGAAAACCCAAAAAGGCAATCGTCACAGCCTTCCTGAAATGGGTTTTGACCGAAGGGCAAAAATATGTTCCCGAGGGCGGGTACATCAATCTCAGCAAGGAGAAGATCGAACAGCAGATAAAAAAACTGGAATCCGAATAAAGGTTGTCCATAATGAACAAAAGGCTGATAAAAGATAAACTGGCAAGCAGACTCATGTTCATGCTGACAGTTTTTATGATAGCTCTTATCTTCGCTATAGTCATTGGCCTTTACATGAAATCCCGACCCATCCTGGTCACAAAAGCGCCTCATGAACTGCTGTTCGGTACAAAATGGCGCCCTCTTAAAGGCGAATTCGGGTTCCTTCCTTTTATCATGGGAACATTCTGGGTCACGGGCGTATCCATCGCCATCGCTGTGCCTCTTTGTCTTCTGTCAGCCATTTACCTTTCTGAATACGCGCATAAAAGAGTCCGTGCTTTCTCTCTTCCTCTTATAGACCTTCTTGCGGGAATTCCCTCGATCATCTATGGCATGTGGGGAGTGATCGTCATCGTTCCTTTGACAAGAGATGTTATTGCGCCTTTTTTCCGTGTTTTTTCATCAGGATACAGCGTTCTTACGGCAGGGATCGTACTGGCCATCATGATCGTGCCTGTTATTATCCATGTGTCGATTGAAGTCTTTCGGACTGTGCCGGTCGAACTGAGAGAAGCTTCTCTTTCTCTTGGAGCCACAAAATGGCAGACGATCAAGCATGTCGTCATCAGGAAAGCTCTTCCCGGAATCATCGCTGCTGTTGTTCTCGGACTCTCCAGGGCATTTGGTGAGACCATGGCTGTCCTCATGATCGCTGGCAACGTCGCGAGGATACCTTCATCTCTTTTTGATGCCGCTTACCCCTTGCCGGCTCTTATCGCCAATAACTATGGTGAAATGCTCTCTGTTCCCCTGTATGACTCCGCCCTGCTTCTGGCTTCTCTCATCCTGATGGCCATCGTGCTTGTTTTCACCATCGCTTCCCGGCTGATCCTGATAAAGATCGAAAGGAGAATACAGTGAGAACGGACTGGCGAAAAATCGAAGAAAACATATTTAAAGGATTGATGATCGCTTCAACTCTTCTTATCCTTCTCACTCTTGTGCTCATCCTGGGAAGCGTTGTCATCAAAGGACTTCCATCTCTTAACCTCGCCATGATAACCCAGACGCCGAAAGGCGGATTTTATCTTGGAAAGGAAGGCGGGATCCTGAATGCCATTGTCGGCTCTCTCTTGATTGCGGGCGGAGCGACGGTGCTGGCTGTTTTGATCAGCCTGCCGGTTGTTCTTTACATAAATGTCTATGCGAGGATAGGCTCGCGCCTGGCCATGCTGACCCGCTTTGCCCTTGATGTTCTCTGGGGCGTGCCCTCCATCGTTTACGGCGCTTTTGGTTTTATCATTTTGCTTTCTCTCGGCCTGAGGGCTTCTCTTCTTGGCGGGATTATTGCCGTGACTCTTCTCATCATCCCTATCATGAGCCGCGCCATGGATGAAGTCATCCGCATGATCCCTAAAGAGCTTCTTGCCGCTTCGTACGCTCTCGGGACAACGCGACTAGAAACAGCCTGCAAGGTTGTCGTCAGGCAGTCGCTCCCGGGAATCCTCACAGCTGTTTTAATCGCTTTCGGAAGAGGAATAGGCGACGCCGCATCTGTCATCTTTACGGCAGGATTCTCCGACTCTGTTCCAACTTCTCTTTTCAGGCCTGCGGCCACGCTCCCCCTTGCGATTTTTTTTCAGATGGGAACGCCGATTCCCGAAGTGCAGGAAAGAGCTTACGCGTCGGCGCTTATCCTGACTTTTCTCATACTTCTTATCAGCATCAGCACAAGGATAATCATGAAAAAGTTCACAAAGAACGTCATCAGGTAGGAGGAAGACAATGCCTTTCAGCACGCACATCAGCGCTCAAGACCTGAATGTCTACTATAAAGACTTTCACGCTTTAAGGAATATTACGGTCGATATTCCCGATAAAAAAGTCACGGCGATCATTGGTCCTTCAGGATGCGGGAAAACGACTCTTTTGAAGACCTTTAACCGCCTTGTGGATTCTGTGGAAGGCATCAAGGTGACAGGAAAAGTCCTCGTTGACGGAGAAAATATTTATGACCCGAAAATCGAAGTCACGCATATCAGGAAAAAAATGGGTCTTCTTTCTCAGAAGCCGTATCCTCTCCCGATGTCGATTTACGATAATATCGCTTTTGGTCCGAGGATACACGGCATCAGAGACCGAAAAAAACTGAATATGATCGTAGAAGAACATCTCCGGATGTCAAGCCTTTGGGACGAGGTCAAAGACAGGCTGAACGATCCTGCATCAAAGCTCTCCATAGGGCAGCAGCAGAGACTGTGCCTGGCGAGGGGGCTTGCCGTCGAGCCGGAGATCATCCTGGGAGATGAACCCACGTCCGCGCTTGACCCTCAGTCAAGCCAGCGCATCGAAAAAAGATTCCTCGAGCTGAAAAAAGACTATACGATCATTATTGTCACGCATATCCTCCGCCAGGCCAAACGCCTTGCCGACTACGTCATCTTTCTCTATCTCGGCAGACTCATCGAACACGGGCCTGCACAGCAGATATTTGAAGATCCTCAGCAGGAAATGACAAAAGAATATATCAAAGGCATCATCAGCTGACGCAATATATATTAAAAATTCACCACAGAGAGAAAAACCGTAGGACGAGGGACGTCGGCATTGCGAGAAACGCAGTGACGAAGCAAACTCTGTAGAAGTGAAAACATAGTCATCCCTGTGAAAACAGGGATCAGCGTAAAAAAATAATTTCAAACCATTTCGGATTTCGTGTTTCGGATTTCGGATTTTCCTCCAACAGTCTTAATCTCTTATAAGTTTTTCTGAAACCCCGATAGGCGTCGGATAG
>JAFGJP010000222.1 GCA_016929035.1 Candidatus Auribacterota bacterium
GTGAACAAGAAGTCAGGTTTTGTCATGCACTTTTTTGAAGTTTACCTTCTTGTAAAAAATTATCTTGTTCTGGAAAGCGAAAAGGTTAAATACGGAATACCTCACAATACGCGTTATATCCTGGTGCTGATGGTCCCGGAGAGACTTGCGCCGAGGATCCGCCATGCATTTCAGGATATCCTGGAAGGTTTTGACATTATCCCTAATCTTCCTCCGAAGAACACGGTCACGAATATTACGCGGTCTCAGCTTTTTACTCTTTATGAAGAAAAGATCAAGAGGGCAGAATATCTTTTAGAGCGGACGACAATCGATGTCGGCAATCAGTTCAGAGCCCTTTTGGATTACAAGAGCGCCATATGGATTGCCATCGAATACGAAAATCTGGGCGGTTCAAGCAAGCACAGGAGCGACTTGATCAAAAAGACGGTGGAAATGAACGAAGACTTGAAGAAGCAGTATACAACGTGTCAGTTTAATATCAAAAAAGGTTTTGCCCTGAGAAACCGTAATCTGATCAGAGAATCAGCGGAGAAGATCATGGAGCTTTTCCCTGATCCGGAAAACTATAAGCACATTGAAGCCAAGAGAGTCTATAATCAATTCAGGAAGAGGTGAGATATGACGAAGAAAGAAAAAGACCAGAAGAGCGAGGAAAGAAAAAAAGAAGAACCTGAAAGCATGGAAGAGAAAACATCCCCTGAGCTTTCAGAGAACGAACAGGCTGAGGCAGAGGAAAAAGCAAAAGAAGAATCCTCTGAAGAGAAGCAGGATAAAACCATGGTGACGGCCCAGGAAGAGGCGGTCGTCGATGATTCGGGTGCGTCACAGCCGGAAGGCGGCAAAGAAGAAAAAACCGTTATGCTCGAATCAGAAGGGACTGTTCTCAAGGAAATCGTTCCCGGACAGATCGACCTGCCTGAAAAAAGAGGAGCGCTCCTTGTGCTGAGCGGGCCTCTCACAGGAAAGAAACATGATATAACAGGAAAGGCTGGAACAGAGATCCGCATAGGCAGGGACGACATCAATGACATTATCGTCAAAGGAGAAGGGGTTTCCCGCTATCATGCCAAATTTATCATTGAGCAGGCAGGGAAGGTCAAACTGGTTGATCTGGACAGCAAGAACGGGACTTTCGTTAACGGCAAAAAAATAAAGGAGCAGGTCGTCTCCGGCGGGGAGAAGATACTGTTCGGCGATGTAGCCTGCAAGTTTGAAGGAGTTGCAGGAGGGGGGCTGGCCGATAAAGTCAAGCAAAAGCCTCTTCTCTACGGCGCAGCCGCAGCATTTGTCTTGTTTCTCTTTCTGGCTGTCCTGATCAAGCTGGGATCAGGCGGAAAAGAGCCGGAGCCAAAAAAACAGATTGTTCAGCAGCAGCCCGTTGTAACGCAGCAGCCGGTGACACTTAAAAAAGAAACACCAAAAACAACAAGCAAAGACCGCCTGGAGCAGAAGCTGTCTATTGCTGAAAGAGAATATGAGCTTGGCAATTATGACGACGCCATGCAGGTAGCGAAATCCATACTTGAGAAGGATCCGTCTTTCGATCCGGCGAATAAGCTGATAAAGAAGATCAAAGTCAAGAGGCAGGAAGAGATCGACAAGGAAATTCTCAAGATGGCCAAAGCTCAGTATGATAAAAATGCTTTTGGAGAAGCCAAAGAACAGCTTCAGAAGATACAGGAAGGCTCTTCGTATTATTCTGAAGCCCAGAAATACATCAAAAAGATTGATGTCTATCCTGAGGCAGAAAAGAAGTACAGGGAAGCATTAAAGCTTTGGCAGGATGGAAAGATCAGTGGGGTCATGCAGAACGTTGATGCCGCGCTTGAGATGATTCCGGAATATGAGAAGCCTCTTGAGCTGAAAAAGAAAGCCGGCGAGGTCGAAGCGCTTCTGGCTAAGCTGGAAATGGCGGAAACAGAAGGGCAGATCAAGCAGATAGAGGAAATTGCCCAGAAAATACAGGATATTGTCAAAAGTTCAAATAACGCCATTTACAAGTTAGCTCAGGAGAAGATAAACAAGGTCACGTTTGGGAAGTATTATAAAGCCAACAGGTTTTATCTGGCTGGAATGCGATTAATGGCAGAGGATCGTTATTTCAGCGCCCTGCAGAATTTTGACAAAGCTCGTCAGCTGTTTCCCGAAAGCCGGATCTATGACATTCGCTACAAGGAAACTCTTCAAAAGATCAACAAAAACATGAAAAGGTTTTTCTTTGCAGCCTATGTTCTGGCTGAAAGAGATCCAGCCAAGTCAAAGAAGGTTCTGCAGAAGATCCTTCAGCTTGGCGTAGAAGATGATCCGTATTATCAAAAAGCCATCAGGATGATAGAAGAATAGGCAGGAGTAAAAGAAAAAATTTAAAGTTTAAAATGTGAAATGTGAAATTCAAAGCAGAAGAATTCACAACACCAATTTTAAATATTTCCTATACTTTGTTTATCACTTTGTTCGCAGTGGCTGAAATGAGATGTTTTTTCAAACGCTTTCTGACAGATTGAGTTCGGCTAAGATTCATTATAGATTGTATTTCTTTTCATTCAACGCTTATCGATTATCCTGTATCATGAATCGTGTATCTGATGTTTAGCCTATGATAGACCAAGTCGGCAAATACAAAGTCATCAAAGAGCTCAGCCGGGGCGGAATGGGGGTTGTCTTTCTGGGAATGCACCCCAGCTTGAACCGCAAAGTGGCCATCAAGATGCTGACCAGCGAGCTTGTTTCCAACAAGGAATTCATCCAGAGATTTGAACGAGAAGCCAAGATCATTGCCACCCTCGACCATCCGAATATTGTTCAGGTTTATGACTATGAAGAAGCCGTGGGGACATTCTTTATCATCATGGAGTTCATCGACGGCAAAATGCTTACCGACGTGATGAAAAAGGGAAAACCCATGCCCCAGGACCAGGTTTCCGCCATCATCAGTCAGATTGCGGGAGCTCTTTCTTATGCTCATAATAAAGGAATCATCCATCGTGACATCAAGCCGGGTAATGCCATGATGAGGGATGATGGAGTTGTGAAGCTGATGGATTTTGGAATCGCTTTTTCAGAAACTTCGGACGTGCACCTGACGCAGGAGGGGAAAGTCATAGGAACGCCAAAATACATGTCTCCTGAGCAGCTTCAGGGAAAAAAGCTTGATCAGCGCTCCGATATCTATTCTCTTGGAGTCATGTGTTACGAAATGCTGGCCGGTCGGCCGCCTTTTGAGGGGAAGGATTTCATAACCATTGCATCCAAGCATCTTAAAGAAGAACCGGAATCTATCAAGAAGCTGGTTCCGGATATATCTCATGAACTGGAAGTGTTTATCGAGAGGTCTCTTGTCAAGGACAGGGAAAAAAGGCTTTCGACGCTTTCAAATCTTTTGCTGACAGGAGATAAAGACGAAAAAACGATATATCATGAAGCTCTGCAAAAAAGGGGTGTCTCGAAAAAGTTCTTTTATATCACCTTGATCATTTTTGTGCTCATAGCCGCTTTGATCGTTGGTGGGGTTCAGATCAAGCAGAGGATGATGGCAGAAAAAGGATTTCAGGAGCAAATAGAAAGCATTGCTGATAAAAAGGTAAAGGATCTGGTTGAACAGGCCAAGCGGTATTTTGATAAACAGGATTATAAGAATGCGCTTATTTTTCTTGAGAAGGCAGTGATCATCGATCCTGATAATAAGGTCGTTAAAAAAGGGATCGAGGAAGCACAAAAAAGACTGTCTGATGCAACCAAGAAGAAAATCAGCGAATTAGAAATTAAGGCACAGGCTTATTTTGACAGCCATAACTATTTTGATGCCGTAACGCTTTGGAAAGAAATCCTTATACTTGATAAAAAAAGGGAAGATATTCAGAAAAAGATCCAAACAGCTCAAGCCATTCTCGATGAAGAAAATAATAGGATTCAGGCAAGAGAGCATCTGAAAAGAGGGGATGAGCTGGAAACATCGGGCGATTTTAAAGGCGCGGAAAAAGAATATCTCGAAGCCTATCGCTTAAATCCGAAAAGCGAACAGGCTCCTTATTCCCTTGGCATGATGTATTCCGTTCAATACGAAACAGCTGAAAATAAGGAAGAGCTTGGAGAACTGATAAAAAAGGCGATTCGATATCTGGAAGAAGCACTGGCGATTGCTCCTGAGCACGAGGGTATTCTTTATAATCTCTCATTAATGTATCTTACTGATAAGCAAAAGGATAAAGCATTAAAGATGGCGGAAAGACTTAAAAACATTGATGAAGAGACCGGTAGGAATCTCATAGAAACGATTAATAATTTTTAACAGAATCTTAAGAAAGGATGTGATGTGATGAAAAAATATTTTGCCGTTGTCGTTATAATTGTCATAACAGCATTTCCCTTTGATCCTGGTTTTTCCGA
>JAFGJP010000223.1 GCA_016929035.1 Candidatus Auribacterota bacterium
CTTCTTACCCGAAAAACTTTCTTCTATTTCATGGAGATTATCAAGATCACGGACAATATCTTTCCATTCCATATCCTTAAGGCCCTTTGCGTCCAGCCGATCTTTTAATGCCTTGCGCAACACAAGTCCCAAAAAGCTGCAGAAGACATGTCCCCGTATCGTTTCATCGCATTTATGATAAATAGGCCGTGTTTCCAGAATACTCTTCATCGTGCGAAAGATGTCCTCAACCATCCAGAGCTGTTTGTATTTTAAAGCCACATCTTCAGCTGAGAGATCTGTATTGGTCCGTATCACCCATTTCCCGTCATAAAGTTCTTCTTCTTTTATCCGTTTCTTATCTATGGCAAAATGTTTTCCCGTCACTTTTAAGAATCGACGATATCCTTTATTCCCCACTAAGACTTTATCCCCTTGTTTTAATTTCAGACGAAGGGATGCGAGGATCGTCTCCCGGTCCGCTTTGTCTTTTCTGGCTTCTTCCTCATTCAAACAAACAATATATCTCCGCGTATCGACTTTGACCTCTTTCACTTTCAATGGCGAAGGATCCTTTGCCTTTTGACGTCTCCCTGTGACTTCCTGGAAATGGCCTCTTCTTCGGAGCACATTCTCTTTCACCTCTTTGTCTTTCCTCATGCGGCTACCCAGGATATATTGGAGGCGATATTCACGACTTTCCAACATTTTTATCGTCTCTTTACTGATCATGCCTCGATCCGAGACCACACAAACCTGGGTTATTCCAAAACGTTTCTTGAGCCGTTTCACGACTTCCAACAATGTTTTGACATCGGATGTATTCCCGGGCCACATCTCACAGCAAACAGGACTGCCCTGGTTATCTAATACAACGCCGACAACGATCTGTTTACAATCCGGCCTGTGATCTTTGCTGTGGCCGTGTCTCCCCATGGTTTGTCCTCCGTTACCTTCAAAGTAAATGGAGGTTGTATCGAAAAAAACGAGATCCATGCCGGTGAACAAATCTCTTCTCTCTTCAAAAAGACGTTCCTCTATGTCATCTTTGATGCATCTCGGAGCAAAGAATGTCCTGTCTTTTTGATTTTTCAGAGGTTTTCCCAGCCAGGCCATAGCCCGATACAAATGATGCAGTTCAAGTCCTTCTGCCCCGGGAATCGCATAACGCTCTTTCCATTTCTCCGCTGCCCTGTCTGAACCCGAACAACATAATCTGTGGAGAACGGTTAAGAAAACAGCTCGTTCCACGGAAAATCTGTATCGCCGCGTTTCCAATAAGGCCTGAAGAACTTCTCCTATCCCTGTTTCTTTCCACAGCCTTTCAAAAACCAGCACAGGACCGATCTTGATGGTATGAGCTGTCGCTTTACCCTTGCTTTTACAGGCATCGATTATGGTTAGTTTTTCGCTGAAGCGAAGGGTGCTTCTTATCAAACTATCCAGCTTTCCGCTCTTTTGCAATGTATCCAGTCTTCCCAATGTAAAAAGGACTCTTTGACGATTCTTCCCCTTATCACGATAATTTTCCACGAGCTGAAGATAAATACGGCCTTCTTTATTCTTTTTGCTTCTTACAAACATATTTTCTCCACCATTCCATCATATATTATAGCTGGATTTCTAATTTTATGAAGTATTATTTATGGTATGGCTTAATTTCGTGGCACTACATTTAGCAATATTTTGTCAATGGACTTTTGTAACCCTTTGCGCTTCAATGATCTCTTTTTTTGAAACCTTGAAAAAGTGTAGAAGATGGGCTTGAGATTGCACACAACCGTACTGATAAGAACAGGGATATTATTCTTTTTTGCTGACAGTAAGATATCTTCAAGATTTTGTTTAAAATTTTCCATGGTGAGAGGCCTGAGAGGACTTCGTACGGGGATTTCCTTTACGCGGACGATTTCCCTCATCAGGGTGGAAGTCAAAGGCCTGGGCTTTTTAAAATATCCTTTTATCTTATAGAAGACGTCTCTGGCCAAAAGATAGACTTTAAATTCCTGCAGCTTCAGAAAAAAGCGAACAGCGACTCTGTTTGTCCCCCAGAAAAGGTTCGACGCTGAACCCATGGCTCCAAAAAATTCGTTATGGCCCATGTAAATCACGATAAGATCCGGCTGATATTCCGGAACCATTTTCATAAAATCTAGAACACCGTATGAGTTCATGGCTGTGACGCCAAGGTTGACAACTTCAACATCTTTCTCTTTGCATCGGATACGGAGCATCCCTTCCAGAAACGCCGGGAAAGAGCCGTTGATAAAATATGGGTATCCCTGCGTTGTCGAGCCGCCCATACAAAAGATCCTGAAGTCATTTTTTTCTTTAACATATTTCATCTGATCAGGAAAAATTGGATCAAAAATATCATAATCACCGGTGAACTGGTATTTCTTTTTCACAGATGACTTGACCTTCTTTATTTTTCCGGATCTTCCCTGCTGGAATTTCAAAGGATTACAGGAATTCGTCTTTCACGATTTTTCTGACATATCTGGCTATCGCAGGAGCTGCGGTAAATCCCGGGGACTCTATTCCGATGAGGTTGATGAAATTGGGACAGCCTTTCTTCTTTTCATGGCATATCATGAAGTCGCGGGCAACCTCTTCTCCATGAAAAAGCTTCGGCCTTATGCCGCTCATATCAGGGCTCAAATCATCATCTTCAATAAACGGCATATACTTTTTTGATTCATGCAAAAACTCTTCTTTGTGGCTTTCATCAACATCGTAATCGATATCCTCAACAGGAAAAGCATTCGGGCCAAGCTTCAAAGTCCCGTCAAGCCTTACAACAGTATGCAATCCAAGGCTTAATGGATTTGGCACCGGATAAATAAGCCTTTTGACTTTTCCTCTGTGACGATTCGATATGCTGAAGTACTCCCCCTTGTAATAGCGGACATCGCTGTTTTCCTGCCTGATGTCCACACCCAGCATTCCTGACATCTCCTGCGCGCGCAGTCCTGCAGAATTTATCACGACATCGGTCA
>JAFGJP010000224.1 GCA_016929035.1 Candidatus Auribacterota bacterium
TCATCATGAACCACATAGGATTCATGACTCCTCGCAATGACGACTTTTTTCGTTTTACGTATTTCGAGAAATGCTGTCATTGCGAGCAAAGCGAAGCAACCTCTGTGAAAATCCGTGCCGTGCCCCGTTTTCGCTGAAAGCGATTCACGGGGTTCCTCCGTGGTTAATTTTATAATCATTATGCGAAGCATACCTTTTATCGTGTATCATGAATCTTGTATCGTGTATCGTGTATCTGATATATAAGCTCCTTATTTTTGATATTTGATTTTTTATTTTTGATTTTGTTTTTTTCGTCCCTCGTCCCATATCACACGGTTTACCCTGAGTGAAATCGAAGGATCCTACGGTTCTACTCTCTGTATATAATCCCTCTCCACGAGCCGGACAATATAGGCCCTCTCGATCCCCATGAGGACGACGATATGCAGAAAAATATAATGGAGGGTGTTCGTGTCAAAGAATGAATGCACAAACGAACCGCAAACAACTCCCATAATGCCTATCGCAATCATCCTTTCCCACTTTTTCAGCTTTTCTCTTTTTAAAAACAGGAAAAGCCTTGTGATGACCAAGAGGTAAAAGACAAGCGCGGCCAGCGCTATAAAAACACCCATCTCAACAGCGAGGTTCAGGTAAAGGTTGTGCGCATGAAAGGATTCAAAGCTGATCTTCTGCGTTTCATAATGAATCCTGTCAAAAAAAAGCATCATGTCAACGATGTAAGCCGGTCCGAACCTGCTGTAAAACTCTTCCCCCATGTTCAGAAACCCGACTCCCAGCCACGGAGAATCCTGGATCATCTGCAGGGAGTATTCCCATATCTGGCTCCTTCCGCTGAGGCCTGTGGACAGGCGAAGGTAATAAATTATTTTATCAATATAGACAATAATAAACCCCGCCATGCCCGCAGCGCCGGCAAAAACCATTTTCCAGAAATGCTTCGGGCGGATATAGAGAAGGGCCACGCCGCATCCGACCATATAGTTGAGAAGCCCGCCTCTGCTGGACGCAAGGATCAGAGCCAGAGATACGGCAAGAAAAGAAACGCCGAAAAAAGCCCTGTAAGATCTCTTCCTGTGAAAATAAAAAAGACCAATAAGAATCGGAGCAATGGACGCCAAGACAGCTCCGTAAATATTCTGATGATAGAAAACAGCCCGGCTTTTGAACTGGCCGAGTTCGCCTGTTGCCCAGCCTATCTTGACCGTAATGTACCGCCAGCTGATGGGAACGATGTACTCATTCAAAAAGAGAAATATCTGCTTTCTCACGACAATCCACTGAAGGATCCCGTAAAAAGCAAGGATTGTTACAACAAGACACAGGTTCCTGACAAAAATATGGACCCGCCTCCTTGTCCTCAGGTAGTCGTTCAGGACAACAAGGAAAAAAGAAAAGATCGGGAAAGCGATCCCTTTGACCAGGGTTTTCCCGGGATATTCAGCCGCCAGGGCCGAGAGAAAGAAAAAGGCAACGAAAAGATACAGGAACTTTCCGCTGAAGCCGAAAGACTTCAGCCTGATCCTGACAATGGGCTCGCTGTGCCTCCTGAACGCCCAGATAAGGGGAAAGACGATCAGCGTCGCCAATGTGGCTACCGGCACAGCAACGGAAATGAATTCAACAGGGGAGTCCTGAAAATAGATCCCGAAAAGCATGAGAAAAAGAGCAAGGTCTGTATTCGTGTACACGATGGCGATGACAAAAACGGTAATAAGAACAGCTACGGAGAAGAGGTACTCATAATTCGTAAAGAAGCATATCATCCATCCGAGAAAGAGGATGGAAACAAGAATCATCCCCATCCTGAAAAAGTTTTCTCTCTCGCCGTCATCTCCCGGTGAACCGGATGGAAGAAAATCCATGAACCGCTTTACCTCCAGATTTTGTCAATGAAAGGAAAAGCCGGAATAGGCGACGTTTTCTTGGCAATGAAAACGTGAACATTCTTACCTTTGACCTGGCCGGATTTAAAAAAGTGCTCCACATCTTCGATCGGGGTCTTGTCATACTGCGTGACGAGGATCGTCATGTCGGCAAACTGGATGACCTGCTGCCAGTCATCGGATTCATGAGTGGGCGTATTCTCAATAAATATCACTTTATAATGGCGCCGGAGAATAGGGAGAAAATCCTTGAGATGGGCCAGCAAATAGTATTCCGCAGGAGAAACGCCCTTGCCTCCTGTATAGATATAGTCGATTCCGTCCTTTGTCTTTTTTGAAAGAATGCCTTCCAGCTTGTCCTCATATATCTCTTCTGTCTGGAAGTGGTCTTCTTCGGCCTGCGAAAGCCCGTCAAGAGCCGGGTACTGGATAGTTCCTGAGCAGTTAAGGTTGATGATGATCGGCTTGAGGCCCAGCTTCTGGAGAAAAACAGCCCAGTGATGAATCAGAAACGATTTGCCTTCCTTGCCGTTTACGCTGACCACCTGGACAACAAGCGAGCTGCCGTTGGTCGATGAATAAAGCGTCCGCGTGAAGTCTTTCACGTTCCTTTCTGAAAAAACCCGGCTTCCCATCTGGACCGAAGCAAATTTCGGAACAGTCTTCAAAGACGAAATGCCTTTTTGAAACTCGGCGAGGTCCTCTTTTGAGCGGACCCGCCTTCTGGGAAGATCAATGAAAAGAACAATAAAAAGGCAGACTGCCGCGGCTGAGCCGAGGCATACAATGAGGATGATCAGCTTTCCGGACGTTTTGACCGGCGGAAGCGGTTTCGATATGATCTTGACGACCTGAAGCTTTTCCTTGTTCATGGCGATGCGGTTTTTTTCCATTTCCTGAACAAGGAACTGGTAAACGTTCTGAGCGGTCGTGATATCCATCTTGAAGCGTACCATTTCCATTTCCAGCGCCGGAAGCTCTTTTAACTTTCGCTCATAATCCTGAACAATGCCTGTCAGGGCTTCTTTCTGAGCAAGAAGAGAATACTTTTCTGTTTCATTTTCTACGATCCCTTTGAGAACGTCCTGAATAAAAGGCTCAGTCGGGAGGTTTTCATAATTGTCATTGACCAGTCTTCTGATCTGATCTTTCATCTTGCGCTTGAGTTCTTCGATCTGCCTTTTGATCGAGTCGGCCGCACCGGGCGTGGCGTAGCGGTTGCGCAAAGAATTGAAATACTCCAGCTCCAGCTGGATCAGGGTATTTCTTGATTCAACAAGGGAAGACGCGTCGAACATCTCATCCGATTTCCTGAGGTTTGTGGCATATTTGGCAAATTTTTCTTTCAGGTTTTCTATGATCGCCGCTTTTTCTTTCAGAGAGACATCCACGATATTGAGCTGAGAATTATATCGGCTGATGGTCTCCAGGTCGATCTTGGCCTCCAGAGCAAGCGAATCGCTGAGAGCGATGTTGTACTCCCTCTGGAAACGCTCCATGCGGTCCTGTATCTCATGCATCTCCTGCCGCGCCCTTTTGACTTCCGATTCTACAAAGTCGAACTGCAGCTTGGCTTCGCTGTGCATCAGGTCAAGGAGCTTCTTGGAATATTCCGATATAAGGACATCGACTATTCTGTCGACTTTATCCCTGTAGGGATAATCCGCTCTTATCTGCAACACGAACGTGAAGGGCGCGTTTTTAATGGTGAGGATCTTTTTTCTCAGATTGATGATCTTTTTTCGTATCTTCTTTTCTTTCTTTATCTGAAGACCATCTTCTGTGGTGTATTTTTCCGAAAGCTTATCCCACAGTCTTCCAACGGTGAGATGAAAATAATCATACTTGACATCCTCGATGAGGTCCAGCTGTTCGACGACTTCCCGGAGCACGGCATCGCTTTCCATGATGGCCATATTGGTCTTCATGTAGACCAACGCGCTTTGAGCCTCCATGCTGGGCGACTCGACCGAAGTCAGAGAAAGGTTAGGGCTTATCATGATCTCTGCTTCAGACCTGTAGATCGGAAGAAAAATGATCTTGATCAGAAAAAGCCCGATAAAAAAAACAAAGATAAAAGTAAACAGGAAAAACCTGCGGAAAAGGATCTCAAATAAACGCGATAAAAGCCTGGTCAGTTCCTTCATTTCAAACAAATACTTCCTTTCAAAATGATATACAAATACACTTAATTTTAACACATTAAATTAATAATGTCAACTTTTAATATTTTTGTAGTTATTCTACAACTTCTTGATTGAAAGATAGTAGCGACATAAATAGTGATTTATATAAACCGAAATAAAGAAATAAATTAGGAAAAATCATGTGCTTTTTTGAAAGTCGCTTTTATCAAACAATCAGAAAAAATCCTGAAAAACAGCTATTAGAAGAGCAAGCAGCGACGTTATGAAAATAAAAAAGAAGTTGGCCGTGTCTTTTTTTGAGCGGACAGAGCACAGGAAACCTCTGATAAAAGCCTTTTCCTTGTCGTCTAAAGGCGTACCTGAGCTCAATTTTTCATCAAGGTCCATTTTTTCCAGATTTTTTTTAATACGGATATTCTGCCTGAACTTATAGAGGAAAAAAAGCGTAAATCCTAAGATACCCACATACCAGAAAATCTTGGCCCAGAGCTGGCTGAATTCCAGGACCACATTGACCAGCCTGACAGAGAGCGTTGCCACAAGACCGATAAAAAGAAAGACCCACGATGCGGTCGTGTCCGCGCATTCTTTTCGAAAATCACAGTTTTCGCACTTTCTCATGCCTGTTATCTTTTCGTTCATTCAGCCCTGAAAAAATACCATGAAAGAAATAAGATAGCCAGGATTTTTTTGATTTGTCGACAGTCAAAGGTCTGCAGTCAATGGCAGAAATGATGTGGAGTGGAAAAATATGGGCTGAGGTACGGCTCAATACCTGATGTAGCAGAGGAGCTGTTCTTCTATTTCAGGGGTCATTTCTTTCATGTGGATACCCACAAGAAAAAGATGTTCGCCTGTTTTTCTCTGGTGTACGATCTGACAGGGAACGCAGGCCGGTTCGTCTTCCTGAGAAAAGTGAACATAGCAAAGACCAGGTCCCGTCGAGACTGATGCTGAAAACAATAGCAGCATGCCCCTCTGTGAGACATTCAGTACGTCAACGGCCTGGAACTTTTCACTTTTCCCTTCCGGCACAAGGCCAACGTGCATCTTCGAGGAAGGTTTGACTCTCATCCACCTTCTCTGCTCGACGACCACGCGATCCCGTCCTTTCTCCTTGGCCCTGTAAAGAGCCTTGTCTGCGACCGCCAGCAGCTCCTCCGACCCCTTGCCATTGAAAGGA
>JAFGJP010000225.1 GCA_016929035.1 Candidatus Auribacterota bacterium
AAAATATCTGAAAACCTTGGACTTCTTTGTTCTGGGAACGCTTCTCGTCATCGGAGTCGGCTTGATGGGTTTTGGAATTGCTTATGACAGCTATCTTTACCGATTCCTTAAAGACAACCGTCTGGCCATTAATCTTTATGACGAAGAAATCCTTAAGACCATCAATAAAGATAATCCTCGCGAAGTCTTTGCAGCCCTTGTGATTGTGCAGAAATATAACACCATGATTATCCAGAAAAAGCTGACGTTCCACATAATGTTTATTATTGGCCTTATTCTGTGTATTTTATCGGCTTTCTATCTTATCAGCGCCATTCTCAGCGGAATATCGGGAGAAATCGAAAGACTCCATAAATACAACAGAGATAAAGAGCGCGAAGAAAAGGAAAAGCACAGGAAGCAGGCTCTCGGATTCTGAATAAAGGCCACAGTATTCAAGATGAAAAAGAACATCTTTCTTACCGGCCCGCCGTCTTGCGGAAAGACAACAGTTATAAAAAAAATCCTGGAAAAGTGCCCCTTTTCCTGCAAAGGATTCTTTACGGAAGAGATCCGCGAAGAAGGCCGGCGGCAGGGTTTTCTGATGAAGTCCCTTGATGGAAAAAAAGCTCTACTCGGGCACAGGACGATTGTCAGCCCCTTTCAGGTTTCAAAGTACGGGGTAAGCATAGAAAATATTGAAGCCCTTGCCGTTCCATCCATCACGCCCGACCGCGACGGGCAGGTTATCATCCTTGACGAAATCGGTAAAATGGAGTGCTTTTCTCAGGAGTTTCAGAAAGCGGCCATCCGCGTTCTTGACTCTTCTCATCCAGTTATAGGGACAATCGCCGTCGGAGGGACAGAGTTCATCAGAAAAATCAAAGAACGTGATGACATCGACATCATCGAGGTCACGCGAGAAAACAGAAATCATCTTACGGAAAAAATTCTTGAAAAAGTCGGCTATGCGCTCGAATCCAGACACTAAATCGGTTTGTTGTCCAAACTGCGGACAGCAAACCCCACGGGAAAACCTCAACTGCATTTACTGCGGCGAGATCATTTATACCTCCGGAGGTCTCTTCAATGCCTTCCACTCCCCGCGGGGCAAAAAAATCCTGACGGCTGTCTGCCTACTTGTCCTCCTGGCCTTTCTCTGGCTGATATTCTGAATGTGTGCTATCGCACGGATGATAATAAAATTAGCCACAGAGAACGCGGAGAATCACGAAGTTTCCCTTTCTCTTGACGGGAGAGGTCAGGGTGAGGTGTTATAAAGCTTTTTTGCTTTTTACATAGCAGGACACGAAGCCCTGAACCACGTCCTAAACCACAAGGATTCAGGACAAATGGGATTCAGGGTGAACAAAAAACATATAACGTCGTCTTTGCGGGGAACTGACGCCTGCCAAAGGCGTATCCGCCTATGGCGGAAAGGGGCGCTAAGAAAAATCCAGAAAAATCAACTGGACAGGAAAAAGCTGAATGCTTTCTCCATTTAATCCCAACAAATAAGAAAAAATATGGTTTTTGGGTCCATTTTTTTATGTTATGTTGATGAAATCATCAATTAAGGATATCAGATAGCACAAGACTTCTGGAACCGGAAACCATGCAGGACAAGCATCTTTACCATCTGGCTGTAGACTGGGAAAAAAGGCTTTCCAACGAACTGCCTTTCTTTTATAAAATTTTTAAGGAAAACGACTCTGAAAAAATTCTTGACTGCGCCTGCGGGACAGGGCATCATGTGATCGCTCTTGCCCGTCTCGGCTTTTCAGCTTCAGGCTCTGATATCGATCCCATGGCCATCAGGATAGCCAGAGAGAAAGCCAAAAAGGAAAAAGTCAGCGCGCTTTTTTCTGTCGCGGACTTTTCAAACTTAAGAGAATACGGCTTTAAAGATTATGACGCGGTTTTTTGCGTAGGAAACTCATTTTCTCTTGCCGGCTCTTTGAAAAAAATCGCACGATCATTCCTTGAGATCCATGCTGTTCTCCGGGATGGAGGCCTTTTCATCTTTCAGGTCCTCAATTATCCAAGGATATTTCGAAAGAGAGATGAATGGGTGCCTGCACGCGAAGTCGACCATAAAAAAAGGACGCATCTTTTTCTTAAGCGCTTTCGCGCTAAGGGCAAGCGGATTTCTGTTCTCTGGATCCATCTCTGGAGAGAGAAAGACAAATGGAAAGCAGAGACAAAAGAAAGCCTTCTCCTGCCTCTCCCAAAATCATGGATAGCCTGCTCGCTGAAAAAAGCAGGATTCCGGAAGATCCGTTTCTTCGGCAGCTATCAGTCTGAAAAGATTGTCCCTGATTCCAGGGATATTATCGTTGTATGTCAAAAAAGATGAAAATAATGAACCTCCCCGGGCTTAAAGCCGGGGAATCCGCGCATCGATTAAATCACGTTACTGAAACGAGGAAAGCTTTTCAAAGTCGATCTTCTTGGTAAGTTCCACAATATCATCTTTTTTGACAGCCGAACCTTCCACGGTCACGACAATATTGTTCCCGACGATCACCGTCACCTTGCCCTCTTTCTGCGCTTCATCATATTCAACGATGGCCTTCTGGTTATTTATCCTTTCCAGCTTTCCTCCGCTTGCAGCAGCAAAAGTCGGGTTGGTAAAGAGCATGAGAAAGCTCTGGACTATGGGGGAATCGGCAACAAATTTAACCAATATAGAGGATTCTTCGCTTGTGTACCGGCGCTCAGCTGTTACTCCTCCTCCAAACATCGAGGCAGCAATGGCCTCTGATTTCGGCTCTTCTCCAGTCCACCCATCCAGAGGCTCAGGCAGAAGAGGTTGTAAAAACTCTGCTCTTTTCTGGCGAATCAGCTGAGCAGAATACTCCAGGCTGTCACTGGCTTCCTTGTAGCGGTTCTGCTGATAATG
>JAFGJP010000226.1 GCA_016929035.1 Candidatus Auribacterota bacterium
GACGCCAGGGAGATGATGGGCAGTTTCAAAAAGCTTCTTCCCTATGCGGCTGTTATTTTTATTGGAATGATCGTCGCTTCCACCTTGACTCTTGTTCTCGTTATCAAAAGCACTGATCCGTCGAGACAGGCAGATAAAATCTTACGAAGCGGGTCAAGGATGATCAATGAGGGCAACCTTTCTCAAGGGATTGAAACCCTTTCTGTTCTTTCCGGATATTTTGCCGATAACAGTCAGCTTCTCGATAAGTTCATTCATGCGGCTGACGTTATTTATGAAGCTGAGCTGGTAACATCCGAGGGAAAGATGGAAAAATACAAAGAAGCCAAACGTATCTATGAGCAGATAATCAAAAGCTTTCCAACAAATGACCAGGTGTTGAACAAGGGAGTTTACTTTAAAGCCGCAGACTGCGCCAAGGAGCTGGGCCTGCTGGATGATGCCATAAAGCTGTATGACGGCGTTATAACGAAGTTTCAGCCTTCACTCATTGTCGCACGGGCTCTTTTTGAAAAAGCGAATACGCTTGTGGAACAGGGCAAGTACGACCAGGCTAGAAAGATCTATGCCGACATCATCAGGGACTACCCGGATTCAGAGTTTGCCGGGCGATCGTACTTCAAGCTGGCTCAAAGCTACAGGGCTGAAGCTGATAAAATAAAGAAGGAGTACAATATTCAATGAAAAGCCGTTTCATGACAATCCTTCTTGCTGTGATCATCGTTCTTGCTGTTTCGGGATGCACGGAGAACAGGAAGATGGTTTCGTCAACACGATACAAGGTGGCTGTTGTCAACCAAAGGGACCTTCTGATCCCTCAGTATATTCAGGAAGCTGAGCAGAAAGTTGATGAAAAGAAATATGATGAAGCACTGGATCTTTACAAAAAGGTCTTGATCCTGGACCCGAAAAATGAACAGTCCATCATTCGCGTCGATGAGATCAGGCGCTGGCTTCCTGTTCTTGAGAAGAAAGAAGATCTCCTGAAGAAAAAAGAGGAAGAGGCGCAAAAAGTCAAGCAGGCGTATGTCCAGGAAAAGCAGAAAGCGGCTCAGCTTGAGCAGATGAAGCAGACACTTTTCGAAGAGATCAGAAAGAAAGAGGAAGAGAACGTCAGGCTTCAGCATGAAACGGAAATCCTCAAGGTCATCAAAGACGCTCGCGCGCTGGCTTTCAAAAAGAAATTTCGTGCAGCGGAGGATATTCTCAGGAGTGTCTTCATGAAGTATCCTGACAGGGCTGAGCAGATAGAAAAGGTGCTTTTGGAAATCCGAAGAGATGAAGAAGAGTGGAAAAAAGCTCAGCAGGAAAGGATTAAGGAGAAGATGCGGCTGAAGCAGCTTGAGGAGTTAGTTAAAAAGGAAGAAAAGGAAAAAGAGCCTGATAAAAAGGAGGTCGAGGTCACTTCAGCACCTAAAAAGGTGCAGGAGCATGATCTCAAAGATATTATTGATGAAAGATATCTTTTTGAGACTCTTCCCGGGCAGTTCACGCATAAGGATAAAATAGATTTTCTTGAAGAAAAAACGCTCGCCATTTACCTTCAGTCTCTGGCGAAGGCCTATTTCTGGATCGCCACATATTATCATTACCAGGATGTCAACATGACGCGGGCATTGCATTTTTACGAAAAGCTGGCAAAGAATTTTCCTGATTCCGAATTTAAAGAGATCGCTGAAAAAAACGCCAAGAAGATCGCCGATTATCTGAAAGGATTCATTTCGCAGGATGCCGTAAGAACAGTCGTTGATGAAAAGCAAAGGGTCCTGATGTCAGAAAGCGAGAGCGAGAGTCAGGAAAAAATCCTGAAAATGTATTTGGACAGTATTGCTGAAGCCTATTACTGGATCGGTACGTATTATAAGGAGAGGAACAGGCTGGAAGACGCGATTTTTTATTTCAAGCAGCTCTACGAGGATGTTCCGGACTCCCCGTACGCTGATGACGCGCTGTTTGAAGTCTCTGAGATTTATTTTGACGAAGGGAAATGGGATACGGCCCTTCTTCAGTATTATACGGTGATCGATAATTATCCTCGAACGGAACTTTACAAAAAAGTGTATTTGAAGCTGGGAAAGATTTATCGCAAACAGGGACGGTTTGCAAAGGCTCTGGATATTTATTTGGACCTCAAGGATGTGACGGGCAACGAAGAAGAGCGCACGCTGCTTTCTCTTGAGACAGCCAAGACATATATCGAGTCAGATGACTATGATAAGGCCGTTCCCCTGCTGAATTCTATTCTGAAAATCGAGCCGAGAAGCCAGTATTACGATGAAGCTCAGTTTTATCTCGGGCATGTTTTTTTCAAAAAGGAGGATTATGAAACAAGCCGGATGATTTTTCGAAGCATACGCGACGGCTATTCGTTCAATCCGTACAGGGATGATGCGTTGTATTCTCTGGCCGAGAGCTATTTTAAGGAAAAAGATTTTACAAGCTGTATAGAGGCTATTGAATCGGCTGCAAGCTATTATCCGGAATATATCGAGATCGACAGGTTCCTTATCATGCTGAGCGAAAGCTACATGGAAATCGGACGATATGATATGGCTGAGCAGACGTATAAAAAGCTTATTGATGATTTTCCCGGAAGTATTTATGCCTATAAGGCCAACTTCGGGATAGGCCAGGCTTTTCTCGAACAAAAGAAAACAGAAGAGGCCAAAAAATATTTTGTCAAGGTGATCAAGCTGTTTCCTAATACCGATAAAGCTATCAGCTCCCGGTATGAGCTTGGGCGCATCTATCTTGATGAAAAGAACTACAAGCTGGCGAGCCGGCACCTTATGCTTGCTGAAAGCAAGATGGACAGGGGAGTGAATGCTCTCCAGGTTGCCTATTACTGGGCTGTTTCGCTTGAAAAATTGGATATGGACGAAAAGGCACTTGAGGTTCTCGATAGCCGGATCGATGAGTATCTGGCGGCCGTTGAAGGAGAGAAGTTCAGGGAAGAAGAAAAGACGGATATCAAGAATTTTCTCTATCACCTGTTCCTGGAAAAAGCCAAGATATTCTATAAAAACAATAACATGGATAAAGCCATAGAGCTTTATCAAAAGGCTGTCGAAGATTATCCTAAAGGCGAAGAAAACGACTGGGTTCTCTACCATGTCGCTGTTACGTACGAAGATCTTGGAAAGATTGAAGAGGCTGTTAAAACATATGAGATGCTGCAGTCGAAATACGGGCAGAATTACTGGGCTGAGCAGGCAGGATGGAGGTTGAAAAACATCCGGTGGAACGAGAGTTACGGGAATAAAGCCAAAGAAATCGGGGATGAAGAAAATGAGACAGAGGGAAGCGGAGATCCTGCTGAAGGGGCTTGAGAGCCAGTGCGAGCTTTACAGGAGCCTGAAAGACGTTATGGTCAGGGAGCTGGACGCGCTCGCTTCGGAAAACCAGAACAGCCTGGTTTCTCTCTTGAAGGAAAAGCTGGAGATCATGAAGAAGCTGGAAGATGAAGACCAGCTTATGAAAGATGCGAAAAAAGAGTGGAAAAGCCTTGTTGAGAAGGATTCTCTAGAATTTCAAAAGATACAAACCCTCCTCAAAGAAATGGAGAGCCTTTTGAAGGACATTCTGGAAACTGAGGAAAAAACGAGTCAGATGCTTGATTCCTTCAAAAGTGATTTCGAAGACATAAAAAGCAAATCAAACGCCCTGCGAGCCACTAAAGCCTACAAGCCTCTCAACGGCAAAGAGAAATAAACGGTCTAAGAGCTTCCTTTCAGGCATATAATGTTATACAATAACAATAAAAGTCCACTTGGTTAAGAAACAGCGATGCAGCAAGATCTTGATAAAAGTGAATATTTGAAAAATCTTCAAAGCGCCTTTGAGCAGTTTAATAAAAGAACTGAACATCTGGCCAGCGCCTATAACAGCCTCAAGAAAAGAGCGTCAGAGATCGACAAGGAGCTTGAGAGAAAAAATATTCAGCTTGAAAAAAAGAACATACAGCTGAAGCGTACGACCCGCTTTCTTGACAGCCTTGTCAGAAGCATGCAAAGCGCTCTTGTCGCCATTGACGGAAGGAAGCGCATAGAAACAGTTAATCCTGTGGCCACGCATCTTTTTGGAGTGAAGGAAAAAGACGTCAGGGGAAAATATATTAAAAAGATTTCTTCTTTCAAACCCCTCTGGCCTCTTATTGATTCGACGATCAGTGGTTTCCCTGTGACGGCAAGGGAAGTCCATCTGAGCGAAAATCCTTTTAAAACAGGTGAACCGATGCTTGTTGAAGTTTCCACGTCGCGGATGATAGTTAAAAACGATCTGCTGGGCGTCCTTATCATCATAAGAGACATGACAGAGCTGAGAGAGCTTCGGGACAGCGTTATCAGGAATGAAAATCTAGCCATGCTGGGTCAAATGGCGGTCACGGTGGCTCACGAGATAAGAAACCCTCTCGGCGGAGTCGAAGGCTTTGCTGCGCTTCTTCGAAAAGATCTGGAAGAGGATCACAAGAAAAGAGAGCTTGCTGACAAGATACTTCTCGGAACGCGGGATCTGAATTCTTTTATTACCAACCTGCTTGATTTCGCACGTCCTTTAAAAGTTGTGCGCAAAAAGGAGAGGCTTTCCGACATCATGGACAAAGCGATATCCTTTTCGATGAACTATCCCAAGGATAATCCGAGCTGCATAAAAATCAGGAAAACCTATGAGAGCGAAATTATTCATCCCGTTGACGGTCATCTTCTTTTCAGGCTTCTTTTGAACCTTCTCCTTAATGCCTATGAAGCCATGGAAGGAAAGGGAACGTGTAAAATAAAGATATCAAAGATCCATAACATAAAAAGAATGAAAAAGGCTGACAAGATCATTAAGAGCCTGAATTACAGAGAGGACAAGCCTTTTGCCGCTTTTTCGGTCAAGGACACCGGCCCCGGCATCGAAAGGGATTTTCTTGAGAAGATATTCAATCCATTTGTGACAAGCAAGGCCTTTGGAACCGGCCTGGGACTTTCGATGGTCCAAAAGATTATGGAAGCTTTCAATGGAAGAATTGATATCATAACATCAGAAGAAAAGGGAACGGAATTTAAGTTCTATATCCCCCTAGAAGGGTAAAGAAAAAAATTCCAGATGACAAATTCCAAATGACAAATGAAAGGAACGCTTTGCTGAAAAATCAAGTAATTAGTTGCGAAGGAACACGAAGAGGAAAAAGTAAGAAGTAGACAGTACAAAAAACTCAAGAGATAAGAAGCAAGATACAATTGAAAAGTGACTAAATTCGAGTTTTTTTCACAAGTTTTGAATTTTGATATATTGGGATTTTGAATTTGTTTCGAATTTCGATATTCGGATTTGTTTTAAATTGCACTCGAATCGAGAAATTATCAGGTTAAACGGGTAAGGGAAAGCATAGGATAATCCCGGAAAGGCCCATTCAGGTTGTTTTAAAGGAGCGGATTATGATAGAGAATGTGCTGATCGTCGATGACGAACCTCTGATGAGAGACTTTCTTAAAGA
>JAFGJP010000227.1 GCA_016929035.1 Candidatus Auribacterota bacterium
ATCGTGCGCCACGTGGAGCTTCCCAAAATGACAATCCAGGAGCTAAAAAGCAGTCTGCGTTACCAGGCTGATTTGCACATTCCTTTTAACCTCGACGAAGCGTATTATGACGCCCATATTCTGGAAGACAAAGAAAATCTTCCTGAAAACAAGATGCGGGTTATCATCGTGGCCATAAAGAGGAAAGACGCTGAAGAAGTGGTTGACATTATCACAAAGGCCGGCTATTCCATTGATCTGCTTTCCGTGGATTCCGTCGCTCTTTTTAACGCATTTAACTACGGACTGACCGATAATGAAAAAAGTGAGATCATCGCCTTGGTTGACATCGGCGCATCAAAAACAAATATTAACATTATTGACAAGGGGGAGTCCGCCCTTTGTCGAGAAATCAAATACGGCGGCATCAAGTTTACGGAAATGCTCATAGAAGGGTTCAATATCGGATTTGATGAAGCGGAACAGAAGAAGTTAGCAGGCGACGATGCGATTCTTTCTTTTGCAGGTGAAGCGTACAAGCCTATCGTGAGAGATATCCGTGCGTCCTTTGATTATTTTGAAGGGATGATGGGAACATCCATCCAAAAGCTTTATCTCTCAGGAGGAGGATCTCTTGCCAGAGGCATAACCGATTACCTGAAAGAAAAGCTCGGCATTCCCGTCGTTATTTGGAACCCGATCAGGAAAGTCGATGATTCCAGTCTGGAGGACAAGGATTTTCTTATAGGGAATTCACCTTTGCTGACGGTGTGCATGGGGACGGCCATGTCCCCGCTTTAAGGATTGAACATGATCAATATCAATTTAATGCCAGATTCAGAAAGAGCCGCTTCTGCTGTTTCAGAAGTTGAACTGAGTCTTCGCGGCAGGCAGTTTGACTGGTTTTCGCTTGCTCCGAAGATCCTGGGGGCTGTTCTCGCTCTTCTGCTCATCATAACGTTTGTCTTTATTTTCTTGCCGAATCTCAAAAGAGAAAAGCAAAGGAGCCAGTTGTCGCAAGAGTGGAAAAAACTGGAGCCGGATTATAACGTTTTTGTCGAAAAGGAAAAAGAAGAGCAGAAATACATGAATGTCCTCAACGAGTTTTACAGGTTTATTGATGAAAAAGTCATTTGGTCCAGACATCTTCACATCATAGCGAAAAACATTCCCAAGGAGATCAAGTTGCTCAAGCTGTCGGCCAGAGATGAACTTAAAAATTATGATGCAATAGAAAGAGTTCAGGTTGAAGATGAAAAAGGGAAGATCACGACTGTCGAAAGGATTGTGCCGAAAAAGAAGCTGGTTCACACCATCGGCATGGACGGACTAGCTCCGGTTGACGGACAAGCGAAGGTCGTTATGTTCGAGAGAAACTTGAAAAAAGATGATTTTCTCAAGGACGTCATTGTCGATTCAAAGCAGCTCGGGATCACGGCGACATCCAGGACTTTTTTGTCTTTTTCTATGGAAATCCAGCTGGATTCAAAAAAGGCAAGTCGCGAATGATAGCCAACAAGTCAAAAGAACAGATACAGATGTTTGCCCTGATCGTCATTTTCCTGATCACCGGCTACTTCCTGGTGATCGTGTATTTCATGAGGCCCCAGCTTAGAAGGGCCGGGGAACTGAACGGGGAAATCGATGCCCTCAGGCAAAATATCCGCAAGACGAAACTCCATCTCAAGGACAAAGGGAAAATTGATGTTCAAATTGAAACGGCCAGAAAAAAGATCGAAGACTTTGAGATGCGGATGCCGAAAGGGGATGAGTCTTGGTCAATAGAGCAGCTTGACCAGATAGCCAAACGCCATGGGGTGATCATTAAAAAAATCCAGCCGGGAATCGTTAGCGACAAGACATACTTTACCGATAATCACCGTTATGATATCAGGGAGATCAATGTGGACGTCTTATGCACTTACCATAAGTTTGGAGTATTTGTCAACACTCTGGAAAGAAGTTCGCCGTTTTTAAAGATAAAGGCTATCAACATTTCGGCGGGGAGTGAGCCCGATTACATGCACAAGATAAATTTTAGCGTTATTTATCTCGTTTTGAGGGATTTTGAATGAAAAGGAAAAAGGAAAGCCTGACGCTTTTTTTGCTCATTGTTGTGGCGGTCGTCTTTAACGGCGCTGTCGTCGGAGCTCTTGCCAGTGAGCTCAATGTCAATTTTGTCTACACAGAAACAGGCCTGAGAGATCCCTTTGCTCCTTCTGATTATGAGCAGGAAGAACCAAACCCGGCGGATTCTAATGATTTCCTTTCTCAAAAGAGCCTGAAGCTCGAAGGAATTATGTGGGATCCTGTGGATCCTTATATTATAATAAATGATGAAATATTGCGTGTTGGCGATGAACTTGAAGGGATTACGATTATAAAAATAGAAAAAGAAAGTGTAACGTTCGGTTATAAGGATAAAACAATCGTCATACCACTAATAGGGAAAGGAGAATAGTTATGAAGGCGAAACTCGTGCTGATTCTCAGCCTGGTTCTTGCTTTGTCTTTCTTCTCCTTCGTTTCTTATGCTCAGGATGACCTGGGCACAGGGGAGACGAGCGGGGACCTTGAGCAGGTCGAGGAGAAAGAAGGGTATGTCACGTTTGATTTTAAGAATGCTGACATACGGAACGTCTTGAGAATTTTTTCGCACAAGACAGGTATCAATATCGTGGCCGGAAAAGAAGTCAGCGGCACGGTTACGATTACTCTGCGCGATGTCCCGTGGGAAAAAGCTCTTAAGCTGGTCTTGAACATCAACGGCTACGGCTATGTCAGGGACGGCAACGTCATCAAGGTGCTGACGCTCGAACAGCTGGCTCAGGAGCCGCTGGAGACCAAGGTCTACACTCTGAACTACGCCAAGCCGGCGGATGTCAAGGCGACGATCGAAAA
>JAFGJP010000029.1 GCA_016929035.1 Candidatus Auribacterota bacterium
CCCGACATGCTTAAGAAGATGAAACCAGCAGATTTTAGTCTAATAACGGGTTTTGGGAAGTATGGCTATGGTTATTAAAGATACACTTAACGCCTTAAAAATGTCAAAAATAATAAAGGGATACACAGCGATTGTAAAGGCTTTCATGACACCCGAATGAGTCAGAATCATGACATAAATCGAACCAAAAAAATAGATAATACACACCCCGAGAAGAAGGATGAGAACCTGTGAAAAGAAGTGTCTGGCCAAAGGGGTTTTCTCTGTCATCCATCCAATGAAAAAGGCAGCCGGAATGAATCCCAAAAGATATCCGGTCGTCGGACTGAGAAGAGAGCCGGCAAGGCCGCCGGAAAACCAGGGAACGCCGATCATGCCGAGACCAACATAGAAAATCTGGCTCAGTCCTCCGTAAAAGCGTCCCAGGACAACTGCTGAAAGAAGAACAGCAAAAACCTGTCCCGTGAAAGGTATGGGCGTTACAGGAAGAATAAAACGTACCTGCGCTGCAAGTCCTGTCAGAACAGCAAAGACAAACGACATCATGATTTTTTCAGCCAGAGACAGAGCGTCTCTGTACTGAAAAACAAGAACCCGGTAACCTTCCCACTTTTTAACGCCTCCGTCTAATGACATAGCATCTCCTTATTGTTGGCTTCGATATTTTCAAAGATTACCAAAAACTCAACTCATTTTAAATAAAAATTTTTAACGGGTGCGGTACGCTCCGCACAAATAATTATAACATTAACCACCACGTGATTCACCTGCGGTGAAAACGCGGCTTTGCAGAGCGCACAGACGTAAACCTGACGTGGTTTACGGCTCTCTACTTTTTAATGATTCATGTTATTCTATTGAAAAAAAGAAAAAACTGGAATAAGATAAAATGAGAGTCATTGAGTCAAGCGGGGAAGCCATGCCCTTCAATATTTTTTCTGACACGCCTGAAAAAAGAATCCAGAGACTGACAGAAGACATAGAAAAAAACCCCAAAGATTACCGGGCCTATATCGATCGAGGCTGGGCCTGGCATGAAAAAGGAGAAGTCGAAAAAGCCAAGGCTGACATGGAAAAGGCCAGAGAAATCATGGCAGGGAGATAGACACAAGATACACGATACAGGATGCACGATAAAAATTGTGCGCTAACGCACTGTATTATAAATTTTATATTTAAGGACATATCTATGTCAAAAAATCGATTTTCAACAATATCTGTCATTTTCCCCATGCATCAAACAAAAGAAATAAACTCTAGCGGGAATCTATAGAAATTCTTTTCAATTATCCGTGCAAAACACACCATCTGTCTTTTATCGATTATCTGGTACGCTTTTCGTTATTTTTTCGTCTTTTTTTCCTCGATGACTTTTTCAGCGATCTCATACGGGACTTCAACATATTTTTCGAAGTGCATTGTATAATTTGCCCGGCCGCTTGATAAAGATCGCAGAGACGTCGCATATCCAAACATTTCGTTAAGAGGCGCCTCTGCTGCCACAACCTGCTGGTTTCCCTTGACTTCCATACCAAGGATCTTACCTCTCCGAGAGCAGATATCACCGACGACATCACCGACATAACTGTCAGGCGTTGTTACTTCAATAGACATGACAGGCTCAAGAAGAACAGGCGTACATTTCAGAAAGGCCCTTTTAAAGCACTCCGTGCCGGCTGTCTTAAAGGCCTGCTCCGAAGAATCGACGGTATGATAAGAACCGTCGATCAGCCGCACCTTGACATCAACGACAGGAAAGCCGGCTATAATGCCTCGCTTCATGGATGCAATCACGCCTTTTTCCACAGCCGGGATAAATTCCTTGGGGATAACCCCGCCGGTTATGCTGTTGGTAAACTCAAAGCCCTCTCCGGGAGCAGCCGGAGAAACCTCCATGACCACATGTCCATATTGCCCTTTCCCGCCTGTCTGCTTGACGTGCTTGTACTCTTCCGTCGTGGATTCCAGGATAGTCTCCTTGTAAGCGACCTGGGGCCTGCCGATGATCCCTTCCACGCTGAACTCATGTTTCAGCCTGTCAACGATGATGTCGAGATGCAGCTCGCCCATTCCTGAAAGAATCGTTTCCCCTGTTTCCTGATCTGTATGCACGGAAAAAGTCGGATCTTCCTCGGCCAGCTTTAAAAGACCTTTTGTCAGCTTATCCTGGTCTGCGCGGCTTTTCGGAACAATGCTGATCGACATGACCGGAGCAGGAAACTCAATAGCTTCCAGGATGACCGGCTTCTCCTGATCACACAGCGTATCCCCTGTTCCCGTATGATCAAGCCCTATGGCAGCCGCTATGTCGCCTGAAAAAATATCCTCTCTGTTCTCCCTCTTGTTGGCATGCATTTGAAGGATCCTGCCGATCCTTTCCCTTTTTCCTTTTGTCGCGTTGAAAACATATGACCCGGCTTTAAGAGCCCCGGAATAAACGCGAAAATAAACAAGCTTGCCCATATGCGGATCAGTCTGAACCTTAAAAGCCAGAGCAGAGAATGCTTCATCGTCATCCGGTCTTCTTTCTAAAACTTTATCAACATCCTCGGGATGCGTACCCTTTACAGGAGGAAGATCAACAGGCGAAGGCAGATAATGCGTTATGGCGTCGAGAAGCTTCTGTACGCCCTTGTTCCTGAAGGCTGAACCGCATAAGACAGGCACGATCCGGTTAGCTATGGTCCCCGTCCGGATGACTCTTATCAGTTCCTCCTGGGTGATGGTGTCTTCACTTTCAAGATATTTTTCTGTGAGGGAATCATCCATTTCCACTGCCTTTTCTACCATGATGTGGTGATATTTTTTTGCGGCCTCCTGATATTCCCCAGAAATCTCTTCCACGTGATAATTTTTACCAAGAGACTCGTCGTCATAGACATAAGCCTTCATTTCCATAAGGTCGACAATCCCTCTAAAATTGTCCTCGCTTCCCATAGGGATCTGAAGAGGGATGGCATTAGCCTGAAGATCCTCTTCGATATTTTTCAAAACCCCAAAAAAATCAGCGCCCATACGGTCCATCTTGTTGATAAACGCGATCTTCGGCACATTATACTTGTCCGACTGGCGCCAGACCGTCTCTGATTGAGGCTCAACGCCGCCAACTGCGCAGAAAACAGCAACAGCTCCGTCTAGGACGCGAAGGCTCCTTTCTACCTCCACCGTAAAATCCACGTGGCCGGGTGTATCGATGATGTTAACGCGATGGTCTTTCCAGTAACATGTTGTTGCTGCAGAAGTTATAGTAATTCCTCTTTCCTGCTCCTGTTTCATCCAGTCCATTTGAGCCATTCCGTCATGAACTTCACCTATTTTATGCGAGCGTCCCGTGTAAAAAAGGATCCTTTCCGTAAGGGTTGTCTTACCGGCATCGATATGGGCCATGATCCCGATGTTCCTCACTTTTTTCAGCTGAATAAAACGCGCCATTATTTCCTCCTGATAGCTTTAAATCACTTTATTATACTTTTAGCGATTAA
>JAFGJP010000030.1 GCA_016929035.1 Candidatus Auribacterota bacterium
AGAGGAATTCCTCATCAAACACAGGTAAAAATACCTATTTACTATAAAAGTGAAAAATTGAATAAAGAATTTATAGCGGACTATATTGGCTTTGAAAAGATCATTGCTGAGTTTAAATGTATACCAAAGCTGGATAAAGTTGAAGAAGCACAGATCATTAACTATCTTAAAGCAACAGGATTAAGAGTAGGGTTGTTAATAAATTTTGGAAGCCAAAAGAAACTCGAATGGAAGCGATTTATTAGATAAACTTCGTGTCCCTTCGTGTTCTTCGTGGCTAAAACTCTCTTCTTTTTTTCTGTAATCTCTGTGGTGAATAAAGCATGAAAGTTCTTATTTTCAGAAGCAGTTTTTATGCGCATATAGAAGCTGTGGTGAAATATGTGCTGGAAAACAACTGGGTCAAGCCTGATCTTGTCGCGCATAAAGATGATATCGAAAGATACAGTCAGATAAAAGCGATCAAGACGATCATTTCTTATGATGGTCCGCGCCAGTTCAGCCTTAAGACTTTCCCGGTTTCCAAATTTGAAGAACTGAAAAAGAATGAATATGACCTTATTCTCATTCCCTGCAATTTTAAGAATCCGGCCGGATTCAAGAACGTCTATTCCGTAGCCAGGAAAATAGTATCACGAGAAAAGATTCGTTTTGTCAATCCTGAGCTGGAAATCATTCGTCCTGATCTCTGGTGGAATGCCAAAGAAGCCCTTTTAAAAGCGGGTATATTTTTGTTCAAGTTATCAGACTTTGTTTTAAGATATATTCCTCGACGAAAAGGGACAGCTCTTATAATTTCAATCGATTATCTTGGCGATACAGTATCGACCATAAGAGCTGTATACAGCTTAAAAGAAGAAAAGTTAAAGCAGGTGAAAGTACTGATAAAAGAAGAATATGCTGAACTGGTCAAAGAGAGCAACCGGTCAACTGCGTATATCTCCATGCGAAAAGGGATATTTCCTTTCATCATTCTTCTTTTCAGATTTATCTTTATCATTAGGTTTGAAAAAGCGGCCATACTTTTCCCGGGGAAAAGCCGCTTTGCGATACTCAGCCTGACCCTGGGCATACCACATCGTTCGGGGTATCCATCGCCTGTCTTTTATCATCCGTTTTCTTATGTTTATGATAAAACGATTTCTCCTGAAGGGACAGAAGACCTTGTTTACTACGCTTTCAAGCTGATGTTATTTGTCCTGGATGGAGATATCAATAAAATTTCTGCTGATTATCCACTTTTGTCATGGCTGGGATCAGGAGAAGATGAAAAAAAAGATTCGATACTTTTTGTGCCGACGAGCGGATGGGTCCATAGAAGAATACTTGCCTCAGAGATGATGACAATGATTGAAGCTTTGAAAGGGAGATTTTCAGTGATTACTGTCTACGCTTCAGAAGATTATTTAGATGAGGTTAAAAGCCTGCTGGAAAGCGAATCATTGAATAATATTAATCTCAAGGGATTTTATCCCACCATACAGGAGCTTATCAGTTTTATCAGAAGATTTTCGCATGTTGTCGGCATCAATACAGGCATACTCCACCTTGCGGCCGGCATGGGCAAAAAAGTCTTCTGCATTATCGGCCCAAGCCCGGTCTTTACAGCCATGCCAATAGATGACACGAATATATTTTACAATAAAGATGTCAAGTGCAGACCCTGCAAGCAGTACGGCTGGAGCAAATGCCCTAAAGACATGTATTGTTTGAGAGAAATAAATTATGAAAAAATCGGGGAAGAAATAGAAGAAGACGCAAGACTCCAGACTCAAGACAGGAAAGCAAAAAAGACAGTTAGCCACAAATGCACAGAGAATAAATGTGAAGTTTGAAATGTGGAATTTGAAATTGTAAGAAAAAGCAAATTAGTTAGCCACGAAGGTACACGAAGAACGCGAAGAGAAAAGAAACTAAAAAGTATATTTCGTGCGTAGCACGAAAAACTTAGCGGCCCTCCTTCGACTTCGCTCAGGATGTATATGGTGAGCCTGTCGAAACATTAGCGCTCTTAGCGGCTGAAAAATTCTTTTAATTTTTTTATTTATGGATAAATAATTTTAAATTTCAAACTTCACATTTGTAATTTTCTTTCATGAAAATTTTACTTACAAACACTCCCTGGTATAAGGACGGCTATTATGGCGTTCGGGCCGGGTCTCGGTGGCCGCATTTTGAAAAGCTGCCTGACGACCCTTGTGAAGAGCGGCCGTATATCCCGTTTCCTTTTTACATGGCCTATGCCGCAGGGTTACTGAAAGAAGCCGGCCATGATGTGTCTGTTCTTGATGCCATTGCACTCGGCTGGAAGGAAGAAAAATTCCTTAAAAAAGTTCAAAATATCAGTCCTGACATCGTTGTGCAGGAAGTCTCGACACCGACAATAGATATCGATATTCATTATGCTGAGAAGATCAAAGAGATAAAAAAGGATGCTGTCATCATCTTCTGCGGGCCGAATCACCTGATGCAGAATAAGGCATTTTTGAAATCTCACCCCTTTGTGGATATTGTGATATCCGGGGAATATGAAGGGACCTTAAAACGGCTGATGCAAGAGATGACAAAAGGTTGTCCTGACCTGAAAGACGTAAAAGGGATCTTTTTCCAGGACAGGGGAAGTATTGTGCAGACTCAGGCAGCCGGACTTATTGAAGATATTGACAGCCTACCGTGGCCGGCAAGAGAACTGTTTCCCATGGAAAAATATGTCGACGCTGTCGGAGGACTGCCTCTTCCGAGCCTGCAGGTCTGGGCCAGCCGGGGCTGTCCGTTCCATTGCAACTTCTGCCTTTGGCCCCAGCTGATGTATGGCGGGAGGAACTACCGCGTAAGAGATGCAGAGGAAGTTGCCAGGGAAATCGCCTATTGCGTTAAAAAGTGGGATTACAGGTCGTTTTATTTTGACGATGACACGTTCAATATCGGGAAAAAGCGGATACTGGAACTGGCAGAAGAAATAAAAAAACAAAATATCAACCGGCCTTTTGCCGTCATGGCCAGAGCGGACACCATGGATGAAGAACAGCTCATCGCCTTGAAATCAGCCGGGCTCTATTCCTTGAAATATGGCGTTGAGTCAGGAGAACAGGATATTGTGAACAACTGCGGCAAAGCACTGGATTTGAAAAAAGTCGAAGAAATGGTCATGCTGACTAAAAAGCACGGAATCAAAGTGCACCTGACTTTTGCCTTCGGCCTTCCTGGAGAAACAAAAGAAACGGTTCAGAAGACAATTGATTTTGCATGCCACCTTGACCCGGATACCGTTCAGTTTTCCATCATAACGCCTTTCCCGGGAAGTCAGTATTATGAGGAGCTTGACAGAAAAGGACAGATTATTTCAAAAGACTGGGAAGATTACACGGGCTACACAAAAGCGGTCATACGGACAGACCACATGACAGAGCAGGACCTTGAGGAGGCTCTGATAAAAGCCAACCGGACATGGCGGAGCCATGTGCACAGAAGAGAAAAAGTCTTTCAGTATGATGATTTGAAGCAATATGTGAAAGGCATTGAAGAGAAAGAAATTTTTGTCTTATTAAGCAGTTTTGAGGAGCATATGAAAGAGATTGTAGGTCTTCTTTCCCAGGAACCGAAAAAAAGGCAGAAGCTGATGGTAACGCAAAATAAGGCAGGGGAAGCTGAACAGATTTTTCCTGGAAAGGAAAAGATTATTGTTCAGGGAAACAGATTCAATTCAGAAAATCTCTCACTGGGCCTCAATAGAAATGAATCTTTTTTTATCATTCCTGTCAATAACTGCGATGGAGCCGGGTATGAGGAGATTTTTGCGTTTTTCCGGGATAACTTCCCGGAGAAGTACATCGGTGTGACGGAGGAAGGAAATATCATAAAAGACACAAGACTCCAGACCCAAGACCCAAGACAGGAAAGCAAAAAAGACAGTTAGCCACAAATTTACAGAGAATAAATGTGAAGTTTGAAATGTGAAATTTGAAATTAAAAAGATACAGGATATCCTTCGATTTCACTCAGGACAAGCAAGATTCAAGATACCCTTCGACTGCGCTCAGGACAAGCAGG
>JAFGJP010000228.1 GCA_016929035.1 Candidatus Auribacterota bacterium
ATCTGGCCTCTGGCTTTCATGGTGAGAAATCCCAACGTATAGAGCCCTTTTCGAGGATACTCAATAAGCACAACATTCTTAAAAATCGTCGCTCTGGCGCTCTTGAATGCAACGGCAATCTGCTTGACCGTCATATAAATCTTATTGAATATGGGAATCTTATAAAGAATCTTATCCATAAGAGAAATTATCTTTCTCATAAAAATATATCGGGCGAAAAGCCCTATCAGGTAGATGATACTGATGATGAAGACGATGAGCGCAAGGATCAGGTAGACCTTGAGCCATGCGGCATCAATCTTCTCAAAGCCCATACGCTCAATGAGCTTTGATATCAGCTTGATTATCTGATCGACCCGGAAAAGACCCAGGATGAAGTTGATAACAAAAACAAAAACAGAAACAGAAAGGGCTATCGGCAGAATGATGAACAGTCCGGTCAGGAAATTTTTTCGAAACGCGACGCTGCTCCAGATCCCCTTTTTCTCCTCATCTTTTTTTTCATTGCCCGTCATGTTCTTTTCCCGTTTTTTTGATTCTGACTTTCTTGATGCTTCTCTCGTCTGCTTCGAGAATTGTAATCTCCAAGCTCCCTATTTTCAGAATATCGCCACCCTGCGGTATTTTGCCCATCTGATCGATAATAAAGCCACCAATTGTATCAAAATCATCGCTTTCTTCAAGGCTTAAATCAAGCGTCTTATTGATCTCGTCGATCAGAGCTTTTGACTGAACCAGAAAAATGCCCGAAGATATTTTCTTTATCGGCTTTTCTTCATCAACGTCATATTCATCCTGAATTTCTCCGACAATCTCTTCGATCAAATCCTCAAGGGTTATAAGGCCTGCTGTCCCGCCGTACTCGTCAACAACTACGGCAATGTGCGTCTTTTTCTGCTTGAACTCCCTGAAAAGATCAGAGATCAGCTTTGTTTCCGGAACGAAGAAAGGCTCATGGACAATTTCCTTGATAGAACGATTTTCCTTTTCTTTTGCCCTCCAGAGCTGAAGCAGGTCCCTCACGTAAAGTATGCCGATAATATTGTCGACATTATCTTTATAAACCGGGATGCGTGAGAACCCTTCTTTTTCAAAAATGCGAAGGACTTCTTCGATCGAAGAGTTCTCTTCTATAGAAACAACGTCAATCCTCGGGACCATGACTTCCCGCACAATCTTGTCTCCGAACTCAATGACTGAGTGCAGCATGATCCTTTCCTCTTTTTCTATCGTCCCTTCCTTCTCTCCTGCCTCGATAACGTCAATCAGGTCTTCTTCCGTGATGAATTCACTGTATATCCCTCTGGCATCTTCAGGCGTGAGCCCCTTGCCGATCATGATAAGGATCACGCTGAGAGGCTTGAAAAATGCGTAAAAAAACTGTATGACCGGAAAAATCCTCCGGATGAACGTCTCAGGAGAACGCATGGCGACGGCGGAAGGAAGAATGGAGCCAATAAAAACAAGAATCGTTAAAACAGAAAGAATAACACCGCCAAGCTTCCAGGCATGATCAGGAAAAATGTATTCCGCCTTGACGATCCACGCGGTAGCAAGACTGATAACGAGAATATTCCCGAACATCCTGGCCAAAAAAAGCGACGCTCTCAAAAGGGATGAGCAATAGGCATAATTCTGCTTCTTGTCCAGCTTTTCAAAAAGGGGCTTGAACTTTGAGCGCGGAAAATTATTGAGAGCCGTTTCGGCTCCTGTCCCCATAATAATAAAAAAAAGCCCCGAAAGAATAATCAAAAAAATCACAAGTTCAGCCATTGCCCCGCATCCAGTATTTCTTCAAATAACCCCGCTGCTTCCTGTTCATCTTTTGCCTGTGTTTCTCTTCCCTATCATCATGCCCGAAAACATGAAGCACACCGTGAATTATATATAATGCCATTTCTTTTTTAAACGAATTTCTCAACCTCCTCTTCCGATCAGAAGCCATTTCATAGGAAACAGCAACATCGCCAAGAACACATGGCGCATGCTCCCTTTCTGCAAAAGATAAGTCGGCTTCATCAATATACGAAAAAGAGATGACATCTGTCGGGGAATCCTTCCCCAAAAAAATCCGGTTTATGCGCTGGATTTGTCTGTTGGAAACTATCCTGATGTTTAAAACCAGATTCCGGCCTGTCAGCTGAAGCTTATGCCTTATCCGTGATAATTCATCCCTGGCAACCTGATGGGCCAAACGTCTGAATTCTTTTGTCTGAAGAGGAAAACGCCTGCTGGCGTAAACATGTATTTTCAGGAACTGTTTAAAATTACGCATTCGTCTTTTCAGGATAAACCGGACGCGTATGGAACCTTGCCGTCAAAAGCCTGATCACGACTTCCTTGATGATCTTCAGCTCGCGGAAAGTCAGGTTGCACTCATCCAGCTCTCCGCTGATATATTTGTCCTTGAGCAGTTCTCCAACAAGTCCTTTGATCCGTGACGGCGAAGGTTCAGCCAAAGAGCGGGAAGCGGCTTCAATCGTGTCCGCAACAGAAAGAATAGCTGTTTCTTTTGACTGCGGCTTGGGGCCGGGATACCGGAAGTTCTCCTCCTTGACCACTTCCTTTTCTCCGACTTCGTCCTGCGCTCTTTTATAAAAATAATAAACAAGAGACGTCCCGTGATGTTCTTTTATGCCGTCTATGATCGCCCGCGGCAGCTTATACCTTCTGGCGATGTCGACACCGTTTTTGACGTGAGAAATAATGATGAGGCTGCTCATGCTCGCCGAAAGCTTGAGGTGCATCGATTTTCCTCCAGCTTCATTTTCAGAAAAATATTCTGTTTTTATCAACTTGCCGATATCATGGTAATACCCCATGACCCTCACGAGAAGAGAGCGCGCACCGATGGCCTCAGCTGCTGCCTCGGCGATATTCGCCACCGTAATGCTGTGGTGGTAGGTTCCCGGAGCAATCATGACAAGCTCCTTGAGAAGCTTATGGTTCAGGTCTGAAAGCTCAAGAAGACTCACATTTGTCACCTCACGAAAAATGAGCTCGAGAATATACGGCAGAGTCAGGATGAGCAGAATAGAAACAAGACCTGTGACAAGAGCGCCGAACGTATAATCTTTGAGGTCGTTCAAATTGAAATTTCCCGTCATAGAATGAACAATGAGAATAAGCATCAGTGTCACGGCCGATGTGTAAATCCCGGCTTTGGTTATCTGGTACCTGTTCCGAACCTCTTTCATAAATATGGATGAAAAAGCCGATATAACCGGAACAATGAAAACAGCTTCAGGTATCATTCTTTTCATCAGTCCCATATAAACGCCAAAAACAAACGCGAATATAAAAGACATTCTTATAGGAAAAAACAGCGTCATCAGCATGAGGCCGAACGGAGCCATAAAAATAAATTGTGTGAACGCATGCTTCGTGAAAAAAGGAACATGCAGGATGACCGACTGCAGAAAGACGGTCAGTAAAATGATCACGCTCAGCAAAAGCTGCTTTTTGTTGTTTGCAAAAATGTCTTTTTCGAAAAGCCAGAGATAAATCTGCAGGATGCCCTGGATGGCCAGAAGAACAAGAAAAAGGATAAAAACGTCAGAGGACAGCTCTTTGCCCACGGAAGGGCCATAAATCACGCCTGACAGGAAAAAGGACAAAAAAAGCGTCGAAAGAGAGACAACGGCAAATTTAATCCAGTAGCTCTCATTGAAAAGCTTGAGCAGGCCTTTGTCTTCAGCCTGAGACCGCTTTTTCGGGATCTTTTTCTTTTCCCTGAATTTTTTCAGCCAGTTGAAAGCCATGGTTCTCCGTTAAGAAACAGGATAAGAGCCCAATATTTTGAGAAATACGCACTTCTTTTTCAGTATTTCAAGAGCCGTTTTGACTTTTTTATCTGTTACGAAGCCTTCCATGTCGACAAAAAAGTAATACTCCCAGGCCCTCATCCTGGAGGGCCGTGACTCGATTTTCACAAGATTCACTCCGTAGACCTTGAAAGGTTTCAGGGATTCAAAAAGAGCGCCCGGACGGTCCTTGACAAGATAAACGATCGAAGTTTTGTTTCTCTTCGCTTTTCTATTCTTTTTCCGGCTGATGATCAGGAAACGGGTCGTGTTATCGGTATCGTCCTGGATAGATTCAGCAATGACGCCAACGTGATAGATTTCTGAACAAAGCGAGCTGCCGATAGCCGCACATGTCTTTTTGTTTTTGATCATTTTCACGGCTTCGGCCGTGCTGGATGTCTCAACCAGTTCTGCATTGGGCAGGTTGCTCTTCAGCCACGTCCGGCACTGACCAAAAACGATGCCACGGGAAATCACCGTCCTGATCTTTCCCAATGGAGAATTCGACATCAGATCGAGGCGGATCGGCAGAAGAACTTCCGAATAGATGTTCACTCCGGAAGAGATAAAAAGGTCCAGCGTATGGCTGACCGCTCCCTCGACAGAGTTTTCGACAGGCGCAACCCCAAAATCGCTTTTTCCATTCTCTACCTCCTGAAAAACATCGGCTATGCTTTTTTCTGATTTCAGCTCGACAAAACTGCCGAAGTAGTCTTTAGCCGCCTGATGTGTGAATGTCGCCAGGGGACCAAGAAAAGAGACCCGCGTTCTCGCATATTTCCTGAGAAGATAAGAATCGACTTCTGTGTAAAGCATAGCCATAAGCCTTTTTTCTTCCTCATGGGAAAAACGGCTGAGTCTTTTATGCTTATACCACATGATGAAATCCTGAAAATCAGTATTCTTCTTCCTTTTTTTCTCACGCACATAAGCCTCTTCAACAGCTTTGCTGTGCTGACGGATCAAGCCGGCAAGCTTTTTGTCTATGACTTTCAATTTTTTTTCAAGTGTATTCATCATTCCCTGTCTATTCTCTTAAAATTTAACCCCCTGTTGTATCTGTGCCTGGAATGCAGCTGCTCAAAACCTCCGGCTAACTGTCCCGGAGAATGAGCATCCGATCCTGTCAGGACGAAAGGCACGCCTGCTTCCAGGGCTTCCAAAGCCAATGCCTCACCGGGATATGGCTCTCGAGGGCCCTGAAAAAACCCCGACGTATTGATCTCCAGACCAACATTTTTTTCTTTCAGCTGCTGAAATATCTCCCGTATCCTCGCTTTGTACTTTTTCGGCCTAAATATCCCATAATAGTAAACTCCGTATCTTTTGACAATATCAAAATGGGCTAAAACATGAAAGGAAAAGCTCTCTAGAAGCCTGAGTGTTTCGTCAAAAAAAGCATTGTAGACGTCCTCTTCTCTCTTCCCCTTAAAAAAGGACAGATGCCTTTTGCTCGAAATGCTCCTCTCCCCTATAAGGTGGCAGGACCCGACCACCACGTCAAAAGGATGGCTCCGGAGAAGCCTTTTATTTGCTTCCTTCAGCGTCGCTCGGTTCTCCAGCTCGATGCCCTGATAGATTTCAACATCGCCCTCATAACAGTCCCGACATCTGTCTATCTCCTGTCTCTCGAGTCTGAGTTTTTCAAGGACGCTTTCCACGTCAATCGAAAATGAGAGGCCTGAAGGGTCCATCCGCTCCGGGTGATTGACAAAGCAAATAACCTTAACGTGTTTCTGCAAAGCAACCCGCACAAAATCCTCGACATGTCCTTCAGCATCATGGGAAACAAAGTCATGAATGTGCCAGTCCTGCAGATCTTCAGAGCTGACCTTGATGTGATCTTCCAATGGTATTTTCATTCTTTAGAAATCTCTTCAAAAGGCTGAGCGTGAAGGATATTTTTTTCGTCCTCCAGCATGCGGCAGAACACAAAAATATCGTCCTGGCTGCCCTTGATCTTCCAGAGGAAAACCTCGGCAATGCCGTCATCGCCACCTTCCAGAAGATATTCTTTGACCTTGACCATATGCACCACCGTGTATCCGAATTCATCCAAAAGCCGGCGAACCGAATCGTCCGATATCTGCCCTTCAAGGACAATTCCTTTTCTGGCGTGTACAAGAACGGTCTCCCCGCCCTTTTCTGTATCGGAAAAGAGAGTTATGCTGAAAAAAATCACTCCATAAAGAGCATAAAGGCAACACGCGATAAATGACCGATAACATGATTTTTTATTCATAACAGATCTCGTCAATAAAAAATGTTGCTCCGCTGACGTTATCCCGTTTCGTTACAACGAAACAAAAGCCTCCGCTGATAGAGGACAGATCGACATCAGCAAGGTCAATGGAATACTTTGCCCATTCCTTTGTCAGCCTGATATTATAGATGGCCCTGAACGTTGAATCCGGGAATTGCCCTGTCACTCCTCCGATCTGAAACTTGGCAATGACTTCATTCCCCTCCTCGCCTCTTGCCAGGAACGAAAGACGGTTTGCTCCTGTCAGATCATAAGAACCTTCTTCTGACCCCCAGTTATTCATCGGGTTTTGCCAGTAGATGCCGGCCCATCCGGAATTCCCCTGTTTCCTGGGCGGCCTATAGGAAATCTTTATGCATGTATCCATCGTTTTCGCATCGCGAACAGCATCATCCTGAAAGGTCAAAAACTTGTGGTCTCCCATCCATCCCGTGGCAAAAAAGTGATTGAGAGTCGATGTCCTGTCCTTGTAAACATAAAAGGGCTGAAAAGGAATGTCGAGCTGAGCATGAGAAAGCAGGGGAAAAAAAAGAAAAAGACAAAAACCGAGCGCTAAAACTCCCTTCATGCGAGTTGTTTTAAGAGATCGGTCAACCGGTTCACTCTTCAGGGCTTTCATTCTTGAACAGTTCAATCTGAGAGTTTTTTGTCTTTTTATTTTTGATCTGAAAATGCCTGTAGGCCTTTTCTGTAGCGACCCGGCCGCTGGGTGTCCTTTTAAGAAATCCGCTCTGAATCAAAAACGGCTCGTATACCTCTTCTATCGTGTCTTCCTCTTCGCCGACGGAAACAGACAGAGTATTTAGTCCCACTGGCCCGCCTTCGTAATTCAATATGATCGTCTGGAGTATCTTTTTGTCCATCTGGTCCAAACCTTCTGAATCGATGTCCAGTATTTCAAGCGCCTGCCTGGCCACATCATCGACAATAATATTATCCGCTCTGACCTGGGCAAAATCCCTGACTCTTCGAAGAAGATTATTCGCTATTCTTGGAGTTCCTCGGGAGCGAACGGCAATTTCTTCGGCCCCCTTTTCAGATATTTCGATACCCAGGATTCCCGCGCTTCTTTTCACGATTTGTGAAAGTTCGTCCTGGGGGTAAAAATCCAGATGTATCTTGATGCCGAACCGGGATCTTAAAGGCGCCGTCAAAAGCCCTGAACGCGTCGTCGCGCCTATCAGAGTAAACCTCGGTATCTCCAGGCGGATCGTCCGCGCGCTTGGCCCCTTGTCTATCACAATATCCAGACGGTATTCTTCCATGGCCGTATAAAGATATTCTTCCACAGAACGGTTCAGGCGATGGATCTCATCGATAAAAAGAACATTCCCTTCTTCAAGATTTGTCAAGAGCCCGGCAATATCTCCTGCTTTTTCAATCGCCGGCCCGGATGCTGTCCTGATGTCCGTCTGCATTGTGCTGGCTATTATGTAAGCCAGCGTCGTCTTACCTAATCCCGGAGGTCCGGAAAAAAGCGTGTGGTCAAGCGCCTCTTTTCTCTGAAGCGCCGCGTCAACGAATATGCCAAGCTTCTCTTTGACTTTGTTCTGTCCAATAAAGCCTTCAAAATCTCTTGGCCGGACTTCCCTGTCCAGAAAAGCATCTTTCCGGCTGAGATCTCTGAAAATGTCCGGACCTGTCATGACATCCTCCTGAGAGCGATCCGAATCAGATCTTCGACGGCACAGGATTTTTCATCCATAATCTTTATACACATCCTGTAAGCGATGTCTCGCTTAAAGCCCAGAGACTCCAGAGCGCTCACGGCTTCCATAAGAATTTTTTCGCCTGTCGATTCTGCTTTTTCTCCTGCTTTCAGGGAAAATGTCATCTTGGGTATCTTTTCCTTCAGCTCGATGACTATGCGCTCAGCTGTTTTTTTTCCCACCCCGCTGATGCCGGCTATGGAGGAGACGTTTTCAGAAACAACGCAGCTTTTAAAATCTTTTGCCGACATACGGCTGAGGACGGACAGCGCCAGCTTCGGCCCGACCCGGTTAACCTGGATAAGGAGACGAAAAAGCTCTCTTTCTTCTTCATCGATGAAACCGTAGAGAACCTGAGCGTCTTCCCTGACGTAGTGGTGAGTCAAAAGGAAAACATCCTGCCCTGCCTGAGGAAGGCTGTCGTAGGTGCTCAAAGGAATGTGCACTTCGTATCCAACACCAGAAACATCTATCTCGACTTTTGTGGGCTGTTTTTTTACCAGCTGTCCCCTGAGAAAACTGATCATTTTTCTCTCCTGGCCGTCTAAATGCTTTTGACATCCATTGTCAGCCTTCCCCTGTTGTTCGCATGGCAGATAGCTGAAGCCAAGGCATCGCTTTCATCTTCATGGCGGAAATCTTTCTTCATGCCGAGAATAATCCTCACCATGTGCTGGATCTGCCTTTTATCAGCGCTTCCTGTTCCGACAACGGACATTTTTATCTTTTTTGGCGAATACTGATAAAGCTTTGGACATCCTGCTGTCCTCAGGGCCAAAAGCGAAATGCCTCTGGCGTAGCCGAGTATCAATGCGCTTTTCGCATTTTTGCAGTAAAAAACGTCCTCCACGGCACCCTCCTCGGGCCCGTATCTTTCAACAACCTGAACAAGGCTTTTAAAGATCTCTTCAAGTCTTTCCGATATCTTTTGAACATCCTTGGGGACAATGACTCCCGAAGCGACATATTGTATAAAAGAGCCACGGGATTCCACTATTCCCCAGCCTGTTTTGCGGCTGCCGGGATCTATGCCAATGATTATCATTACAGTAAAACAGTTTACCTGCTTCCAGACATTATATTCAATATGAAAAAATTTTTCCTCAAATTTATACTATGGACAAAAATACTTTCATCATGCCGACTGACACGCAATTTTCAGCTGTTGAACATTTTTTAAAAAATGCAGTCTAACAGGTTGCATGATGCCATCTTATCGATATATAATAAGACACTTACATGCAAAAGGCTGCTGAAAATCCCGTTAGAATTATTGATGAGATCGATTCTTTTTATAAGCTGCCGGGCCTTGTGTATTCGCTGGGAAGCCGGGCCCTTGTTGTACAGGGAAAAAGCTTTTTAAAAAAATTCGGCTATCTTGAAAAGCTGGAATCTCTCTTTCGAGACAAAGGCATTGCTTTTGTCCACTATAACCTTAAGCATTTTGAATCAGATATCAGGGACGTCCTTGCCTGCATCCATCTTATCCATGCCCATCATTCCGATGTCGTTGTCGCTTTCGGAGGAGGCGCTGTCATCGATGTCGGAAAAGCCGCTGCAGGAATCTGCAACGAACCCGATCCATCAGATACCTTTTATAAAGGTCTTTCTCCTCAGAAAATCGGGATCCCCCTTATCGCCGTTCCGACAATAGCCGGCACGGGTGCGGAAGTAACGCCAAACGCCGTGATATCCGACGAGGAAAAAAATATAAAAAAAAGCATCCGCTCTCCGGTACTCTTTCCCCATACAGCTTTACTGGACGCCAGACTCACTTTGACCGTGCCTCAAGCACCTTCGTCCTACTCCGGCTCAGATGCCCTGTGCCAGGCTATAGAAGCCTATGTCTCCACAGGGGCGACTGATGACACAGATGAACTCTCGCAAAAAGCCATTCGTTATATCGGAGAAAATCTGATGGCTATCTATGAAAGGCCTCTCGACCTGGCAGCCAGAAAAAAAATGCTTACAGGATCTGTCCTCGCTGCTCTTGCTTTTTCCAGGTGCCGGCTGGGCGCAGTCCATGGAATGGCTCATCCAATCGGTATCCGCTATAAAATCCCGCACGGCCTTGTCTGTGCCATTCTTCTTCCACCCGTTATGGAACACAATCTCCCTTGCTCGATCGACAAATATGCCGATATCGGAAACATCCTTACAGGAAAAACGCTCCAGAATAAAACGGAGCAGGCCTTTATGGGTATAAACGCCGTTCGGAAGTGCTTCCGGAGGATGAACCTCGATATAACCTTCAGCTCTCTCGGAGTTACAGAAGATTTTTTAGATGATATCGTTAAAGAAAGCCTGGCATCTTCCTCGATGAAGCACAATCCTCGGCCCTATACAGAAGACGATGTGAAAGCGATTTTTAAAAGATGCCTCTGAAATATCACTTTCCAGAACGGATAACTTTTTTTTGATAAATCTTCTCATTTCCATTATAATTTAAACAGTATGGAAAACAACATGTACAGCGAGCCTGCGCATCAGGAAAACAGGGATCCCTACAGGACAAAATCCCTTTTTTCATTCTGGCTCGGAATTAGTTGCATCCTTTTGATCGTCATTCTCATGATTGCTGCAACTGTCGTAGGCGGTACCGGCACGTTTGAGGAAGGCTATCAAAGAGGCCAAGCTCTTGGAGCGGTCTGGGGTCTTTACGTTATCGGCAGCATGGTCGCTTCCTTCATTCTCAGTATCATCGCCATCATCATGGGAAGCCTTTCAGCAAAGAAAGACAATGTCCGCTACAGGATTTTCGCTGTTCTGGGAATCGTTTTTGGGGCTATCGGACTTTCTCTTTTTATCTGCTGTTCCGTTCTTGTGGTTCTGGGCATCATGGCCGCATTATCCAAAGGCTTATAGAAATGGCATCTCTCCCTTTTCGATCAAAAACAATCGATCACCGGATTCGATTTTCGCTCTTTCATCAAAAGACTTGTCCTCAAAGCCAGAAAAAAAGTCATTCCGCTTTTCGCGATTATTTTCTCATCATCTGACTTAACTCTTACTCAGACTTAAAAAAATGTATCCCTCCGAAATCCTCCAGCTCACAGCTTCCAATCGAGACAACCTTTTTTCCTCTTTCTTTTATAAAATCTCTGACAGAGGCATAGCCGGGATGATTCCGTATATCTCCGAAGAAAAAGACCTTATCATCAAGACATGCGCTCGCTCCGCCGATAAAACCATAAGGATATCCCTTTAGACGAACGAAGCCCTTTGTGATTTGGCAGACCCGGTATCCGGCAGACTTCAGGGAGCGGCTGATGCTGTCGTCGTCTGTAATGAAAGAACGTTTGTCAACAGGAACAACGGAGCACCTTGTGTAGCCCTGAGGAACATCCAGAAAGCGCCATTGATGGTGTCGGACATAGTTTTTTATAGAATCATCCGTTGATCTCAGATTATGAAGCAGAAGCTGATTCTCTATGATAAGGCTGTTGTAAGGTACGTCCGCAGGGTATATCTTTTTCAGAAAGGAAGTCCCCCTGATCGTCTTTATATGAAAAGACCTGATCTTTTCAAGAATAGGCTCTTTGAGACAGGGACAATGAAAAAATATCCGCCCGCAGACCGCACCGATGATATCTGGATGACCGAAAAGAGGAAAAGATTCTGATGGAGAAGCCTCCAGGCGAATAAACTCGACTGGCGATGAAGAAAACCTCCTGATTTTTTTTAAAAAGGCCTCAGGCATCGAAGGATTCACCAGAGCGGCTACGTGACCCATTTTTCTTTGTCCCGCCTTTTATTTGCTGTATAATGAAAATCTGATCTTCCTGACGTTATCTGACAGATTCAACACAGTTTAGGATACATTATGGACCATGACAATCCATTTTTTCAAGACAGGACGCCTCGAAAGGTGTTCCTGAAAAAAGACATCTTCTTTCTGTTCCTTTTGACCATCGGTATTGTCCTGCACCTTTATCTTTTCTTCGCGGCAAATGTCGAACAAGATAAAGAGCTGTCCTGTTTTCAGGAATACGTTCATGATAAGATTTTCAATCCGGAAGACGAAAGCCTTCAGGCGCAGACGACACTTGGCCTCTTCCTCATTGCTCTTTTTTCCATAGGCCTCAGCGTCAACTTTTTCCTCTTTATCTTTTTCATTCTGGACAGGCAGGGCGCCCGCAGGCTCCTCTTCCCGTTTTATGATGCCAAAAGAGAGACACTGTTCGAGATAAAAGATATCCTGTACTTGATTATCTTTGGCTACTTTACCACGCAGATCTTTCGTTCTGTCTTTTCCTGGATCCGAATGAAGTCCTTCTTTTCTCCAGACGCGCTTTTCATACTTAACCTGATCAGCGGAACACTCGTTCTCCAGCTCGTTGTTTTATTTTTTCTCTTTCTCTATTCCTTCGAAACATATCATCAAACGCCCCGTTACCTTGCGGTTCCAAGAAAAAACATTTTCAGGAAACTGTCGGCGACAGCTTTTCTTTTTCTTGCAATGTTTCCATGGATCTTTCTTCTTGCCCTGTTCGGGCTTATGATCAGCCAAAAGTTCAATATCCCTGTTCGTTCCCATGCGATCACCGACTATATCATAAAGAACAGGCTGGATTTCTCTTCTTTCTATATGATTGCCTACGCTGTTCTGGGAGCGCCTTTTTTTGAAGAAATTATTTTTCGAGGCTTTGTCTATACAACGATTCGAAAACACTGGGGTATCACATCAGGCCTTATCGTAACTTCGATCATTTTTTCCCTTTTCCACATGAACTTCCTCCAATTTTTCTATATTTTTGGCCTTGGCGTCGCTCTGGCTCTTGTTTACGAGGCTACGTCGAGCCTCTGGTTTTCTATTTTTCTTCACTCTATTAACAACGCGATGGCTTTGCTTCTTACATTCTTACTGAAATATCATTAAAATATTCGTTGAAAAATATCTGTCATAAAAAAGGACGTTATGCAAAAAGGAATAATCCTTCTCGAAGCTCTGGCAGGCCTTGTCATATTTTTTCTTTTAGGAGCAGCGAGCGCAAGAATGCTTTCATCGTCTCACGCTCTTTTTCAAAAGACGATCCGCGCAAACACATGTCGGAGAATTGCCGAGAAGCAAGCCTGTTTTCTTCTCCCTGATGATAAGTTCACCGAGGGCTCTTTTCATGAGACGGTGATAGAACAAGTTCGCTACCAGTCAGTTACACGATCTCGCGTCTATTCATCGGGAAAAAATCTCTTTTTTATCACAATTGTTGTCAGCCCTGAGCATTACGAGGAACGCTGTGAAATCTCTTTCATCAAAAAAAAATAGAGGCTTTACTCTTATCGAAGTCATGGCCTACCTGACACTTTTGGCTCTTCTGATATTTTCTGCTTCGGCTTTTACTTTTCTCTTCGGCAGGACGCTCAAAAAAGACATTTCCGTTATTTCTGCTTTGCAGAACATCGACAGATTTGCCGACCTTTGCAGGAAAAACCTGCTGGCAATAAGAGAGCACTTTCCCGATTCGACCGTTGATTCAAAAGAAAACGCTCTTATCATCACTTCCGAAAGCGGAGAAAAATTCACTCTCAGCTATTCCTTAAAAAGACTCACCATAATATCCAGCGTTCCCCATTCCATACCGTCACGGTCCTTTCCCTGCGAAGGAAAAATGATCCGTTTCGAGATTATAGGGAAAAAAGACAAGAGGCCTCTGAAAATCCAGGAAACAGAAAATATCCTCGTTATTTTTGAAAAGGAGGACGGAGGTCTTGTCGAATTCGTTCTCTGCCTGATCTAGTTATCAGCCAGAAATTCCTGCCGTTCAGCCAGCCTGAACTCAGCCATGCTTTTCCAATAGGGATCACCTGATTGAATAATTCGCCGATATATATCGACGGCTTTTTGGCCCAGACGGATGTCTTCATAATACATGGCCATGTCATACAGAGCCTCGTTTTTCCAGGCAAAATCTTTTGCTTCGATCCTTTTCAGCGCGTCATCAAGAAAATCTCCGCCTTTCTTCAAATGAATGCCGGAATGAATATAGCCTATAACGGCACGGCCAAACAAAAAGTGATCCGGATGAGCGTTGATAAAGGATTCCCATGTGCTGAAAGCCTGCTGAAAATCGCCTCCTTCAAAAAGCGCCTTGGCATAAAAGTACTCGGCTTCCGGACGAAGCTCGCCAGGACACCTTTCTTGAAGTATCGACTTAAAATCCTCCACCGTTTCCGCCTGACTGATGCGAAGAGAAAACTCCTTCTGCTTTTCAGCCTGATAAAACCGGACAAAAAAAGCAAGGAACGCAGCAAGAAAAACGAAGCCTGCGCCCCAAATGACCTGCTTGAGCGTTATGTTTTGAAACAGTTCTTTCACATCGCGATCTTTCTTCATGTCCACCTCATTAACCTCATAATTTTGCCCCCGGCGCGATTCGAACGCACGACACCAAGATTAGGAATCTTGTGCTCTATCCTACTGAGCTACGGGGGCCAAAAATGTTCACTCTCCATCAAAGGCGACAAGGCATTCACAGGAATAACGGCCAAGCGGGCTTCGACCATTTAAAAAACTCAGCTCAACAAGGCAGATAATGTGCGCCACTTTAGCTTTCAGTTTTTCAATCAGCTGACAAACAGCTTTAAGCGTCCCTCCGGTCGCAAGGAGATCATCGATGACAAGAACCTCTGCCCCGGGAGAGAAGGCATCTTTATGAACTTCCAGAGTATCTTCACCGTACTCAAGCGAATAAGTAACGCTGACCGTCTCATAGGGCAGCTTGCCCTTTTTCCTGACAGGAATAAAACCGACTCCCAGCTTGTAGGCAAGAGCCGCTCCAAAGATGAATCCTCTCGACTCAATAGCCGCAACACAGTCGATTTTCTTTCCCCTGCAACGTTCAGCCATCTCATCGATCACTTTCTGAAAGAGCCTGCCCGATTGCAGGAGAGGAGTAATATCTTTAAAAACAATCCCTTTTTTCGGAAAATCCGGAATGTCTCTTATCGCCGCGCGGAACTCTTTCATGAAAATCCTCCTGCCCCTTACCTTTTTTGATACTTCAACATCGAACGTGTCGACCTTTTCTAAATATCATGAATGCTTTCGTGCGTCTTTTTAAAATACTCTCTCAGCTTTTTAATGGCTGCTCTTTCAATCTGGCGCACGCGCTCACGCGTCACGCCGATCCTGTTGCCGACCTCTTCAAGTGACTTAGGCTCTGTATTGAACAAACCGTATCTCATCGTCAGGACCTTGGCTTCCCTGTCGCTTAAGGCATCAAAGATATTCAGTATCCTTTCCTGTATCAGCTCGACCGAGAGCTTATCAATAGGATTTTCGCTTTCCACATCTTCGATGACGTCTATCAGCTCGCTGACTCCGTCATCATGAATGGTCGACGAAAGAGAATTCTGAATCCGCATGGCTTCCTTGATCTTTTTCACCTGAGAGATGCTCATTTTTGCCTTCTTGGCCAGCTCTTCAAGGCTCGGATTTCTTTTGAGCTTGTCTTTCAGGTAATTCTCTGACTTGTGGATTGTGTTGATTTTCTCCACCATGTGCACAGGTATGCGAATCGTTTTCCCCTGCTGAGAAAGAGCGAGCATGATGGCCTGCTTGATCCACCATGAGGCATA
>JAFGJP010000229.1 GCA_016929035.1 Candidatus Auribacterota bacterium
CAGGTCGAAGGAAGAAGCAGGATAACTGATTTCAACGAATGGGCCAATCTTGACCTCAAATATATCGATACCTGGTCTCTTCTTCTGGATATGAAAATCCTCCTTAAGACCATCCCTGTTGTCCTGTTAGGGATAGGGGCGAAGTAAATCCAGACTCAAGACCCCAGACCCAAGACTCAAGACAAACAAAAAACTCCAAATCACAAATTTCAAAATCCAAATAAATACCAATATGACTAATGACCAAAATTCAAAACATGAGATGACTACTCTTCTTGCCTTTCTCGTTCCCCTTTCTCCATTTTCTTTCGCGTTCTTCGTGTCCCTTTGTGCTGTGCCCCGTTTGACCAAAGGTCATCACGGGGTTCTTAGTGGCTAATAAGCTTCGCTAGGTGATAGGTGTTAGGTCATAGGTGATAGGAAAAGCTTCTAAAAGCAGTAGTTAGTCATTGGTCATTAGTCGTTGGTTCAAGTGTCTGAAACGCAATCTTGGTATTTTTAAATTTCCTATAACTTTAAGTACTTTAGGCACCTTTAACTTTTTGCTTTCTTCTATTCTCTATTTTCTTCTTATTCTGCATCTTTTTTACTTCCTACCTACTTCGTCCCACAGTCTTTTTGCCGAAGGCAAAACCCACTTCCCCTTCCCCCCCTTTGTGTCCTTCGTGGCCCTTAGTGGCTACCCATTTTTTTCTTTTTCCTATCGAAGATAGGAAACCGTCTACCCCTCTCTGTGTCTCCTTCGACTTCGCTCAGGATTTAATATGGTGAGTGAAATCGAACCATTTGTGTCTCTGTGGCTATTATTTCAAATATTTATTCTCTTAATATCTTTTCCAGCTTCTTTCGATAAAACTCTTTCAGTTTATCATTTCCCTTCAGATCATAAGCTTTAATGAGCGATCGTAAAACATTTATATCTTTGGGATTTTTCCTATAAGACTCACGGAGCTGGCGAATGATATTATTCCAGTAGCTTACTGCTTTATCTTCTATCATATCATACTTTTCCTGAAACAATTTTATCCGCTCGTTTTTAAAACGTGTGAATTCTTTATAATCAGTGTCATTTTGAAGATGGACAACTTTAAAATTATACGCGACCATACACCATTTTTTAAATTTCTTAAGACCAAATAACAGGGTATAATCCCAGCCTCCGTAAAGAAATTCAAGATCAGTAATATATGGAAAAACTTTCTGCCACGATTTTTCCTTTGCTATCTGTACTCCATTGACCATATACGAACGGTAACACTCAAATTTTCCGAGAGGTATCATCGTCATGTTTTCAGGATTCGTTGCTACCCATTTGAATCCCTCAAAAAATTCATTACAATCCTCTACCCTGAAGCCTGCAAAGGCAATATCTCTTTTCTCTATTTCATCCCAGTAATCCATAATTTCATGCCATCCGTCAGGAGGAAGCAGATCATCGTCTGTCTTGGTAATAAAATCAAAACCTTTTCCAAAGCACTTCTCCTTTAAAAGGTATTTAAGCCCGTCTGCCATACCGATATTTTTCTCTCCAAAAGTTACATTGATATTGAGTTTTCCTTTATAGGATTTTAGATATTCAGCTGTTCCGTCGTTCGAGCCGTTGTCGTATATGTAAATGTTAAACCTGTCGTCACCACCAATCTGTTTTTCATGGTGCTCTATTGTCTTCTGAGCATAATCTTTACGATTATATGTTACAAATATGATTGCTATTTTCATATTACGCATTTTTTTCCATATTATGAAGCATCATTTCTTTTTCTCATTCTGCAAATAAAGTATGGATCGCCATGTTTCCATCACGGAATTCTCCTCTCTTACAGTTGAATAATACTTATTTATATAGAGAGACGCTAAGCGGCCTTTTTCTTTAATAAATTGTGGATCGTTATCATAATGATTGATGACCTTTTCGAGAGTCTGTGCAAAGGAAATGATATCCCCCGTTGATACAGGAAAAGTTATGTCCGGCATAAAAAATTCCTTACCGCCCATGCCATGATAGCCGACAACGATGCAACCGCATGCCATAGCTTCTGCAGGTGGTAATGGACTTCCTTCGGAATAACCAAAGCTGAGAAATATCAGCGATTCTTTCATAATATACGCTACCTGTCTTTCATTCATTCCTTCTATTGCCACGATATCAAAATCCTTTAGAATTCCCCGAAATTTCAGTATATTAATGACCTGAACTGCATCCTCTGAATTTTTTCTTGGCATGAAACATATTTTCTTTTTTTTCTCGTCTTGATATGTAAAAATTTTCGGGTCAATGGCATTGTAAACCCTGAATATTTTAAGGTTTGGAAACACAAACTGCAGATACTGCTTTGTATCTTCTGAAACAGCTATTGCTGCCAGCACTTCGGTATCTGTATAAGGAGTTGTCATGTTTTTCGTATCCGCGGAGTAACCGATAAAAGTATAATATGCGTTTTGATTGAAAATCACTTTTTTCGTTCCCCTTGCCAGTCCTGCTACCTTTGGTCCATAGGCTTCAGGAATGACAAAGATATCTTCCGGGAACAGGCGGACTTCATTAACACAGGTGGTTCTTGTTCTGTTCTCAAACCACGCGTGGCGCATCCCTTTTTCTTGGTGCACAATACAGGCGGATATCCCGTTTTTGTTCAGGATATCCACATGGCGGTACATGACTTTATGTCCACCGATGGGCGCGTTACTATCAGAGCATAAAAAGTATATTGTAGGATTCATAGCTTTGAATTTTTAAGCATTCAGCTTTCTTAGCGCTATTTGTATCTACATTATTTTGCTCTTTTCATAATTTCACATTTTAAATTTCAAAATTCTTAATTTTCTCCAGCATCTCCCTCATCCGCTGGTCATACGTATGCTGATTATAAACCGACTGGTAGAGTTCTTCACCGATTTCTTTTCTTTTTTTATCATCTTTGATCAAGCGTCCAGCTTTTTCTTTGAGCTCCTCTTCATCTTTATACATAAGATCACTAATGTCGCAGTCGAAAAATTCCTGTGTTGTCGTACGGTAATCCGTCAGAAAGACCGAGCCTGTTGCCGCGATGTCGAGTACTCTCTGATTGACCCCAGTCTGTATCTGCGTACGAGTCACATTCAGGTTCACCTTTGCCATACGGTACAGAGCGCCGACATCCTTTTCATAATCGATCTTACCTCCAAAGGAATAATTTTCAGGCAGGATATCTTTCCAGCCTTCATCGCCATAGACTGTCACTTTATAGCCTTTCAAGGCTTTAAGATATTTCTCACGAAAATAAGCGCTCGTCTCCATATCTATGCGTAGCTCAATGGCCCCGCGCTGGAGAGCTGTAAGCTTTTTAAAAATATCGTTTTTGAATCTCTCATCACAGTACTCAAATAATTCTGAAAAAGTGACATTAGGATTACTTATCTTCAATTTGATAAGAAAATCCAGAAGTTCTTTTTGAGGAGATGGAAATTTAATGTTTCTTTCTTCCTCCCATTCTGTATATCTTTTCCCAAGCGTTCCCACAAAAGAAATATCTGTTTCATACACATCATGAGAGCCTGCTCCCCGCATTTTTTTCCTCATGCTTTTTCGCATCCGGAGAATATCTGTCGCAAGAGGGAGATAAAACACATCCTGAAAGCCAAGTCTCTTTAATTCAGGAAGATAAGACTTATCTGTAACGGCAAAAATATTAAAATCCGATCTATGCGTTTCATTGATAAAATAAAGCGGATTATCCACAAACCAGGAAAAGCACATGATTTTTTCTTCCACGAATACCTGGTCGTCTACACCGGTATGGTCAAGCGCAAAAACAAAATCCGGCTTTATATTTCGAAGAACAGGCCGTATGTCCATCATGGGTCTGGTTATGGGAAATTCCGTGATGCTGCAGCCCAGCCTTTCCAGCGCCCTTTTACAGTCACCGATAATATAAGGAGCTGCCGTCCCCTTCCCTGTAAACATGAGTATTTTGTAATTTTTCATAGTTTTCAGCCACGAAGGTACGCGAAGAGGCGCAAAGAGAAAAACTGAAAGAATGTTTCGTGCGTAGCACGAAAAACTTAGCGGCCCTCCTTCGACTTCGCTCAGGATGTATATGGTGAGCCTGTCGAACCATTAGCGCTCTTAGCGGCTAATTCTTCTTTTTACTTTTATTTGCCGAAGGCAAACTCCCAACCTTCTCTATGCACTTGCGAAGCCACGTTTTCGTCGAAGACGAATCACGTGGTGTTCTCTGTGGCTTATTTTTTGTTTTTCAACGGACTTAACGGACCAATAAGCTTCGCTTGGTGTTAGGTCATAGGTGATAGGAAAAAAGCTAAAACTATTCCGCTCTTGATTGGACCTAAAAAACCTCTCTGCCTCCTCTACTTCGACTAGCTCAGTACAAGTGCGGTCTCTGTGGTGAGTTTTTTTACTTTTAACTTTTCACTTTTGACTTTAAATTTTCTTTAACACATTCCCACGCGGCGTTATGGCAAGGAAGCTTTTAGAAAGATTTTTATCAAAATAAGAGAAGATTTTCTTATAACCCTTACCGCTTTCATTGCTGACAGGAAGAATAAAAAAGTCCTTATCTTTTTTTGCTATTTTTTCAAAAAGAAGTACAGGATCAACAGACGTTCCCTGAAGGACAATTTTATGCTGATCAGGGAATTCTTTATCCACTTCCTGTTCTCTTTCTTTTGTCGTTATAAAAACAAGGTTAAGGGCATTGATATTCTCAGGAAGTGCGTAAATGATCTCATAAACATGTTCGATGTAGCTGGTAACAAAAATATAGACTTGGTTTTTCGTTGTTAGAAACGACAAAAGCTTTTTAACGACTTCAACGTCAAACTCTTTATTCCTTATATGTTTCTGGACCCACCATGCTTTACGGGCTTCATGAAGTCCCTTTTCAAGATCTTCAGCAGATAGAGCATCTGTTCTTATAACAGGAAGATGCCCATGATAATCTTCCCAGTCTTTTGACAGGATATACCCTTTATTATTCAGTTCCTGATAGTATTCACTGCCCGGCGAAGGAGTGATAATGGCAAAATTAACATCATTAGGGTCAAGTCTCAATGCATAACTTATTGTTTCTTCAATGGTTTTATCTGTCTCTCCCGGAAGGCCTAATGTAAATGTCAAAAAAATCTTAATGCCATTCTTCTTGGCTATGTTGACAAAATTCTCCACTTTATCAAGGTTAAGGGCCTTTCCGCACTTATCTATGAGTCCCTGTGAGCCTGATTCAATGCCAAGTTTTACGGAATAGAGCCCCGCAGACTTCAGAGCCAGCAGTTGTTCTTCATCCATAACATTAGCCCGCGGCGATACTGAAAAAGGAAGGTTGATCTTATGATCTTTGATCTTCTGAGCCAGCTCCAGCAGATCTTCTCTTCCCAGATTAAAGGTGTCATCATTAAAATAATAGGACTTGAACTTCCATTTTTTCAGGCAAAACGCAATCTCCTCAACAACGTCTTTGGCTTTCCTTATCCGGTAATTGCTTCCCCCGTACATCATGCTGGGCCACATGCAGAAACTGCACACATGAGGACAGCCCCGGCTTGTCCATACCTGGAGCCTGGGGGAAGGAAGCCCCATGGAATCATTGTGATAATCCATTATGGGAAAAAGCTCTCTTGCCGGCCAAGGAAGAGTATCAAGATTTTCAATAAGAGGCGCCGGAGGATTTTTAATGACCCTTCCGCTGTCCCTGTAAATGATGCCGTTTATCATTTTAAATGTCGGATCATCATGCTCCAACTCATTGATGACATTGCGAAGTGTGTATTCATATTCCCCGTAGATGACCATATCAACGACCTTGTTGGCATCCAGGAAGCGCTCGCTTTGCATCAGGTGGTTTGGTCCGCAAAAAATGATCTTCGACCGCTCGCTGGCTTTTTTCATTCGTTCGGCGTAATGCAAATCTGCAACTATCGTTGGCGTAGAGACTTCCTGAACAATCACGTCAGGGCTCACATCGACGACTCTTGCTAAAAACTCTATCTCGTCAAGCCTCAGCGCTATGGCATCAATGGCGTATACTTCATGCCCTTTATTCTGTAGAACAGCCGCAGCATAAGCCATGAAAAACGGGAACGGGACAAAAGGCCTAGGCTCTTTTTTATTATCGGAGAGCTCTATCAGATGAGGCCACCTGGCTCCGGCCCGCACTCCGTAGTACCCTTCTTTCTCCCAGGGTGTGTTGACAAGTAATATCTTCATATCTAAAACGTTAGGTCGGTTCCTTCGACTTCGCTCAGGACAAGTTAGGTCCGTTTAGTCGGTTAAGTCCGTTATGTTAAAAGTATTATAATTATATATTCTTAAAACTTAATTTTCAAATAATAGAAAATGGCCAAAACAAATAAAAAAGATACTCAGCCGCGAAGGGACTTGAGGGGAGGGGATTAAGGGGAGGGTGTAGTAAAATTTTATACTGCTCCCAATTAACAGAACAGAAAAATTAGTATAGAATAAGCCAAAAGGAGGAGCAGATGCAAAGGAGGAAATGGACATCAAAGGAGAAGCTGAGGATCGTGCTGGAGG
>JAFGJP010000031.1 GCA_016929035.1 Candidatus Auribacterota bacterium
AAGCTCGGGAACAAGCCGGGCCAGATACACAAGAAGAGCCATGTCCCCTTCGGTAAACTTTCTTCCGGACATCTTCCGGCTGACGCCCAGCGCGCCCGTCAGCCGTCCTCTATCCATGACAGGGACCAGCACTTCCATGTTCATGCTTTTCATCTCTTCCACGGCCTGTTTCCAGGAAGGGCTGTCTGAAGGGATATCTTTTCTCAGGATACAAAACTCGTTCTTCAGATAATACGCCGCGCCTTCGGCAAGAGAGAAAGAGATCTCTTCAGCCAGCTTCTCCGGAAGCCCCAGAGAAGAGATCACTTTCAAGCGATTTTCTTTTTCGCCGAGAAGACACAGTCTCGTCACTCCAAGAAGACTTGACGAAAAATGCAGGAAAGAAGCGATCGGGTCTTCTGCTCTTTTCAGCGCCTGACTCAGCCCGGGAACATTCTTGAGAGCTTCAATAACCGAAGTGAGATGGATGCTTTCACCCGCCTGCTCTGGAGACCATCTTTCGTCATTCTTTTCCGCTTTTAACAGATCCAGAAGGTTTCGTATTCTTTGCCGGATAACGGGCAAAGGAGCTCCGCAATCGATAACGTCTCTGACTCCGAGAGCGATCAGGTCCTGGGAAAAATCCGGCTTCATCTCCTCGACAAGAACAGCGACGAAAAGGCTTTTCTCACAGGAAAATATCTGGTGGATGACAGGAAGCAGCTTCTCACGAAGGCTGGGCGCGTGCAGAATGGCGAGGTCGGCCCACGCCAGAAAATCCCGAAGGTCTTCAGCATGCTCCAGTTCAACGACATGAACATCTTCTCTGGCAAATTCTCTAAAGACCTCTGCAGTTTTTTTAGTCGTATGTAAGTATACAACCTTTTCCATTTTTTTTAATAATATAATAAAAACATAAGTTTGACAAATAATATATTTATTTCTCACTTTTTAAAATCAGGAATTTTTTTGGACCCTTCCTGAAGACGTTTAATTTTCCTCTTCCAGAGGCGGTTGCCATGCGATATAATGTAAATTGCCTAAAAAATTTCAGGAGTTGCCATGGTAGACGCTCAGCAACTTGAAATGATCATGTCCTCCCCCTATGTTGATGACGAGTTCAGGGATCGATTTTCTTCCCGTGATATCTCTCTCCACCGTATCATGGAGCACATTATGACCGGCGGCGTCAGGCCGGAAAACGAAAAAGGTTTTGTCTCGTTTGCCGCTGATGTTCTTGGAGTCAAAGCGGTCGATCTGGACGAACAGAAGATTCAGGAATCTCTCATCGATGTTTTCCCTTTTAAGATCGCGTATGCTTACAGGAGCGCTCCACTGTCTTTCGAAGAAGGAGTTCTGGAAATTGCCTGCCTTGATCCTCTGGACGGCGAAATCACCGAAGACATCCAGATCCTGACAGGATTCCGTCTGAAGACTTACCTTTGCGGAAAGTATTCCCTGGAAAGGTACATGGAAAGGCTCTACAGAAAAACCTGGGCTGATGTTCCTCATAAAGACTTGGACGAAGAAATCAACGTGTACGAAGCCGTTCCGGATGTCCTGAGCGTTTTCCTGGATGTCCTGGCAGACGCTGTTAAAAAGGGGGCTGAAACAATCTTTTTTCAGCCCTGCCAAACGCAGCTTAAGATCTCTTTATCCGTTGACGGTTGCGAGATGCCTGCCTATGTGCCACCGGTTCTCGAGGCCAGGTACACAGATCTTGTTTTTCTTCTCCGGTCGAAAAAGAGCAGGCTTAAAGACCTCGGCCTTTCTTCTGTCTTTCATTTTTTTATAGAGAAAAAAGCTGTTGCGACAAACCTTTTTATCACACCGACGGGCCGGGGCGATCTCATTCGCCTTGACATCCTTTCCAACAGATTCAAAAGGATTCCCGACTTTGAAGTCGATATGTTCAGCGAAGAAGAAAAAAACTGTCTCGATCATTTCAGGACAAAAGAATCCGGACTTCTCTTTGTCGCTTATCCTGGTCATGCTGTCTACCCCTTCTTTCACGCCCTTTGTGATTACCTGGCCGAACCTTTCAGGCGGGGTGTACTTCTGGAGGAGGAGACGCTTAAAAAAACGATCTGTCTTTTTCAGGTAAAGGTGAAAAAAAATGAGCTTCTTTCTCCGGGCCATGTCCACCGGGCCGTGACTTCTCTTTCCCCGGACTTCCTTGCCGTGAGGGCAGAGGTAAGCTCTGCCTGTATTGCGGAATGCGCAGAACTGTCTTACCGTGCAAAAATCCCTGTCGTGATAGCTCTTCCCTTCCTGAACACCAGGGATGTTCTTATTTTTTTGTCGCAAAACATAAACGAAAAGAATAAAATATTTTTTAGCCTGCTCAAGACTATCGGGGTCATGGAAGCCAGGGCATTCCGTCTGGTCTGCCCTGTCTGCAGCCAGGAAAAGCAGATGAATCCTTATGAGCACGATTTTTTCAAAGATATTAAACTGGATGTCTTTTCCGTAAGGGTCGAAAAAAGCTGCGAGTTATGCAATCATAAAGGATATACGGGACAGGATTTTCTCGCTGAATCATTGTTTCTCCCGGATCCTGAAGTCCTGAAAGAAACAGGGTTCAGCAAAGCTTTTGAAGAGAACGGCAAAAGGTTTTCCATGAGAGGAAAAGCTATTCAAAAAATTTTAAAAAGGCTCACAACCATAAAAGAAATGGAAAGGATTCTATTATGAAAAAGAAAAAGAATAAAAAAGGATTTACCCTTATCGAGCTGATGGTCGTGATCATTATCCTCGGCATCCTGGCCGCTGCAATTGTCCCGAGACTGACAGGAAAAACGCAACAGGCAAGAATCGTTGCCGCGCAGACAGATATCGACGGAAGCCTGTCAACGGCGCTGGATCTCTATGAAACAGATAACGGCTTTTTTCCCTCAACTTCCCAGGGGCTGAAAGCGCTTGTCGAAAAGCCATCTTCTCCGCCAATACCCCTGAACTGGAACGGGCCCTATATCAAGTCCAACGCTGTTCCCAAGGACCCTTGGGGAAACGAATACGTGTATGAAAGCCCCGGCAACAGGAACCCCCAGTGGTATGATCTTTATTCCATAGGGGCAGATGCCAAAAAGGACACGGATGACGATATTACAAACTGGGAAAAGCAGTAAAAAAAGAAAAATTGTATTTGACAGGAATTCGGAATTGATTTACATTTATAGAGGTTTTCTTGCTGGAATTCTAACAGCGCTCTTTGTTTCTATACATATTCTGCTTTATTAACTAAAGGTTCCGGATTAATCAAACGATAGATATTTTTGATAATGGCTATGCTTTTAGACAAAAATACATATTCCACGCAGGAAGTCGTTAAGCTTACCGGATTAGAACAATATCATCTGCGCTATTACGACAGGCTGAAAATCTTCTCACCAAGCGTTCAGTCAACAAGATACAAAAGAAAAAAATACTCCTCCCTTGACGTTCTGGTTCTCCAATCCATATCAGCCCTTAAGGAAAAAGGCATGCCTTTTATCCGCATCAGGAAGGTCATTGAAAACCTTCAGCGCCATTACGGATTAAAGAAACCCTTTCACTCCGCCCTTGACGGCCGCCAGAACATCACCATTCTGACCGACGGCATCAGGGACTTCTACATCTGCTTTAACGATCATGAGGTTGTCGAGCATTTGAAAGCCGGCGGGCAGTACATGCTTCTTGATGTCAGCGATATCGCCTGCGACCTGAAAGAAAAAATCCGGGCCCTTCAGATGTTTAAAAAGAAAAGAGCATTGAGAAGGCTCCGGAAAGTCGCTTCAAAGTAATCCCCTGATTTCAGATACACGATACAGGATTCACGATAATCAATAAGATGTGCAATTCGTGCGATTTTCTCAACGACGCTTATCCTGGCCATAGAACAAAACTTATTTTTTCTTTGACCTGTTATGCATGAAAGCGAAAGATAGGAGAAGGCGCTGGTAATTATCGATTTTCTTTCTTTTTTATCATGCATCTTGAATCATGTATCTTGTATCTGATTTTTTCCAAACGGACAT
>JAFGJP010000230.1 GCA_016929035.1 Candidatus Auribacterota bacterium
CGAAATTTTTCAGGAGAAGAGCTGGATGGAACCGAGTTCAAGCTCGACTTCGGCCCTTCGGTCGAAGCTGACCTGAAACATGAGGAGACAAAGCGCATCCTTTTGACAAAAGTCGAAGGCATCCCGATAAAAAAAGAATTCACCTTTGACTCCAGGGCCCTCCCCTGGGACCCCAAAGAGCAGTCGGAAAATGTCGGTATTCCTCTTCGCTACGTTTTTTATAATGATGCCAGGCACGGCCTGGGACAGTTTATCCTTGAAGCGGGCAAAGTGAGGATCTTTCAGAAAGACGGCACCGGCAGCCAGATCTTCCTGGGCGAAGATGCGATAGAAAAACGCACATACAGAGATGATGAAGTCAAGCTGTATATCGGAGACAGCCGTGACATCGTGGTCACCCAGAAGCTCATGGAGAGCCAAAAGAAAAATATCCGCCGGAACAACCACAACCGCATCATCCTTTACGATGTCGAGGAAGACCTGTCTGTCAAGATAGAAAACTTTAAGAACGAGCCGTGTGAGCTGAGGCTCATCGAGTACATCCCCGGCGAGTGGGAAATGATCAAAACGACCGAAACATACGAAAAAGAAAACAATGAAGAAATCGTCTTCACTATCGCGCTTGACGCAAAAGAAAAGAGGGAATTTAAAATCAGTTACATGAAAAAGAACATCAGGAACTGAGCCAGACACAAGACAATAATTCAGTGATTTCTTTTTCTCTCTTCGCGATTCTTCGCGTTCTTAGCGGCTGATTCTTCCTCTGCGCTTGAACCTCCAAAGAGGGAGCTGGCGAAAAGGGCATCCATCCTGCGGAGCCTTCGACTGATCTCCCGTGCAAGGTTCATGATGATGAACGAAAACGTCTTCATGTTTTCTTTTGATATCTTATAGAGATCCTGGTTGGAGAGAGTGAGAACATCCGTCTCTTCAAGACATTTCACCGTGGCCGCGCAGGGCTGAACATCGATCAGCTCCATTTCGCCGAAGGTGTCTCCTTTTTTCAGAACAGCTATGCGCTCCATGACATCGCCTTCAAGAGAAGATACTTTTTTGAGGATCTCGACAGAACCTTTATATATGCAGTAAAGCCGGTCGTTGAGATTACCTTCCTGAAGAATATCGCCGTTTTTTTCAAAATGCCGGGTTTTGAGAAGAGGGCGTATTTTCTTCAGCTCTTCATCCGGAATGCCTCCAAAAAGAGAATGGCTTCTTAAAAATTTTAAACCGATCATAGAATAGGGCCTTTCAATCCCTGTTCATTGAACTGGCAAACTTTTGAATGCTTTCCATGTCGAGCCGGGAATAGCTGCTTCTTGGTTTTTTGGCGAATCTCAGGGCCAGTTTGTCAAGCAAGCTCATCTTTTCGTAATACAGCTCATGACCAAAAATCTCTTTTGAAGCCGCATGTTCGCAGAGATCACGGGTGAAAGATGTTTCAAAATAACCATATCTTTTATCGCTCTCTTCACCGGCGCAAAGAAAGAGACCAAGCTTTTTTGTTTTGAGCAGGGCCCCTTTTTCCCTGCAATAACGCAAAATCTCCTTCTGGATCTTCCCTATGTAAATGGATCCGCCCAACATGACTTTGTCATACATATCAAGAGCTGGTACTTTGTCCTTTCTGATATTGACAATATCAACCTCTCCTGTAATCTTTTCTTTGAGAAGATAAGCACATTTTTCCACGCTTCCGTATTTTGTTGCAAAAAGAATCAATGATCTCATTCTTTTTCTCCCTTATGAAAAGCTACGGCAGTATCTCTATTGTTGCACTTCCCCAGACCGAAGGATCAGCGTAGAACATCTGGTCCCCTGCCCACAGCATCTGATGCTCCCGGATGCCTGCGTCTGCGTCGTTGATGACAAAATTGACCGTCACCTGGGTGCCCGGCTCCGGATGCTTCAGCGCCGGAAACGTATCAAAGGGTATCCTGGCTTCCACGATATAGCCCTTTTGCGTCGGTTTGAGAGAAACATCCGCCTTTTCGATCTCGCCGGAGATCTGCCAGCTCCATGTCTTGACCGTATCTTTCTCAAAGGCAAAACAGGCCTGAAAATCGTCTTCCGTCATAGCTGTCCTGTTCCTGTCAGCCGAAGCATTGAAGTTGAACGCCACCTCGATGCCGTCGCCGTTCCATATGTCCTTGCCTGATTTTTCATTGATAAAGGGCTTATCGTCAACAACATCAAAAGCGATATAAATATATTCAGGAGAAAGCAGCATTCCCGCTCTCCCTGAGAGATCACTGTCTCCACCCCAGACGTCCGTCTCTAAAACAAGATTCCTTCTTCCAAAAGAGACAAAAGTGCCCTGCGGCCAGTCTTCGATAGAACCGTCGATCTCGGGCTGCTTTGCCTCGACCCAGTATATCACTGTTTCCGGTCGCGTATCCCATACCTCCATATCAAGTGTTTTCAGCTCTTTCATCGCCGATTCCGGGAATGCGATATCTTTGAAGTGATGCTTCATTTTTTCGGCACTGGAAAGAAAATAATCATCCTTGATGCTCTCGCTGAAGCTCATGAGAGA
>JAFGJP010000231.1 GCA_016929035.1 Candidatus Auribacterota bacterium
ATCATAAGCCCTCCTGCTTTCAAACGGATTTTTTTCTTCTCATGACATTTTTCATCTTTACAAGATATTCTCTCGCCATCTTTCCTTTTCCCATCTTCTGATAGGTCTCATAGGCGCTCTTGATGAGAAAAGGATTATTCTTAAACTGGCGAAGCCCCCGCCTGACTGCTTTTAAAGACTCTTCATAATTCTCTTTCCTGAATTCTATTCGTGAAAGGTAGTAAAAAACTCCTGGCTGGCCGATGTCAAGGAGGCTTCTGAACTGGTCCTCTGCCTTTTCCAGAGAGCCAAGCGCATAATAGATAACTCCGAGAAAATAAGAAATCCTTCCCGGCTTTTTTCCGCACTGCTCATAGGCTTTTTCCATATAAGGCAATGCACGATTCTCTTCTCCACGTGTTAAAAGAAAATGCGCATAGTCATAATTTTTTTTAAAATTATTTGGATCTTTTTCCATCTCCTGTATAAGCAGCTTTCTATAACATTCATTCTTTTCCTGAGAAAATGCTTTCAGATATCCATAGTTATGAACAGGGATGTCCACTTTGACAACCTTGCCATTTTGTCTTTTTATGGAATTGTCAATAGACTCATGTATGGCATTTTCAAAGCGGATATTTTCACTACTGGGAAAAATCAGCGTCCTGAAAGATATTGCATAGCCGAAGAACGACTCTTCCATATCCGGGTATTCGCCCTGACAGGAAAAAAAATCATAATCTACCGGGCTCTCGACGTAATGCCTGACAGGAAGGGACAGGCCCCATGCCACTTCGGGTGGAAACGATTTTTTGATCTCTTTGAACTTTTCCCAGTCTTTCCGGCTGAGGGCTTCATCAGCATCAAGAGTAAAGAGTATATCGCCCGTCGCTTTCTCTATGGCAAAATTCCTTGCCTTTGAAAAATCATTCACCCAGGCAAAGTTAAAAATCTTTTTTGTATAACGCGCGGCGATCTCTTTCGTACGGTCGACGGATCCCGTATCGACAAAGATGATCTCATCTGATACAGGGGAAACGCTTTTCAGGCATCTTTCAATGTCTTTTTCTTCATTCTTCGCTATAATAACTGTCGAAAGACTCACGTTTTCAATTTTTCGTTTTCATTTAACTGTTTACAATTTACTATAATGGTTAATCATGAAATTTTCCATTGAAAAAAAAGATACTTCAAGCCGTGCTAGAGCTGGATTTTTCCATACAAAACACTGCTGTGTCCAGACGCCTGTCTTCATGCCTGTCGGAACTCTTGGTACCGTTAAAGCCATCACGCCTGAACACCTTCAAAAAATCGGCTTTCAAATTATCTTGTCAAACGCCTATCATCTCTTTCTCAGGCCGGGCTGCGATGTCATTAAAAAATATGAAGGTCTGCATGCCTTTATGAATTGGAAAAGAGCCATCCTTACAGATTCAGGAGGATATCAAATCTATAGTCTCTCTCAGCTTAGAAAAATCACCTCCGGAGGTGTTTCTTTCTCTTCCCATATCGACGGACGAAAGCTCTTTATCGGGCCAAAGGAATGTATGGATATTCAAAACTCTCTTCGATCAGACATCATGATGGTCCTTGATGAGTGCCCTCCTTACCCGTGTGAACGCTCCTATGCAAAAAAATCCATGGAGCTCACACTTGCCTGGGCAAAAAAATGCAAAGAATTTCACCACGACAAAGGCCGCTGCCTCTTTTCTATAGTCCAGGGGGCGACATATGACGACCTGAGGCAGGAATGTGCCGAGCGCCTGATGAGCGAGGGTTTTGATTCTTATGCCATAGGCGGACTCAGCGTCGGCGAGCCCCTGTCCCTTCTCATGCATACTGCCGGATTTCTTTCCGAAATCCTTCCGGAAAACTCTCCACGCTACCTTATGGGATCAGGAACGCCGCAGGACTTGATCGATCTTATTTCTCTCGGCATTGACATGTTCGACTGCGTGATGCCTACCCGAAACGCAAGAAACGGCACGGCCTTCACATGGAAAGGAAAGGTCGTTGTAAAAAATGCCTCCTATAAAACGGATAAATCGCCCCTTGACGAATCCTGCCGATGCATCACGTGCCGAAAATACACCCGCGGATATCTGCGACATCTCTTTCATTCAAAAGAAATCCTTGGCGCCATGCTGCTTACTTATCACAACCTTTATTTCTATAACGACCTGCTGCGACGATGCAGGAAAGCCATTTTGCGCGGGACATTTTCAAAATTCAAGAAAACCTTTAAAGCAAGCTATGATCCCTATTCGCGATAGGAGAAAGATTATGTCTGAAGCCGTTGAGGAGATCCGGCAGGGAAAACGGTTCGCATTTGGAAAAAACTGGAAAAATTTTCTTCAATCAATCAATGAGGACCATATCCGCGAAGCCGAAAAGGATCTGAAAAACATGCTGGAAATGGAATCCCTCACAGATAAATCTTTCCTGGACGTCGGTTCCGGAAGCGGTCTTTCCAGCCTTGCAGCCAGGCGTCTTGGAGCAAAGGTCTTTTCTTTTGACTATGATCCATTGTCCATTGCCTGTACACGCGAAATGAAAAAACGGTTTTTCCCGGATGATCCTGACTGGACCATTCAGGAGGGATCTGCTCTTGACTCAGAATATATAAAATCATTGGGTCAATTCGATATTGTTTATTCATGGGGGGTGTTACACCATACAGGAAATATGTGGCAGGCATTGAAAAACGTTCAGCTCCCTGTTAAAAATAATCGCGGTATTCTTTTCATTGCTATCTATAATGACCAGGGGATCATATCCGGGTTGTGGAAAACCGTAAAAAAGCTCTACTGCTCAAGCATTGCAGGCAAGATTTTCTTCACAGCCCTTTTTTTTCCATATTTTTTTTTAACAGGGCTGGCCGCTGATGCAATCCGCTTAAAAAATCCGTTAAAAAGATATACGGATTATAAAAAAAAACGCGGCATGTCGATCACTACCGACTGGCTTGATTGGCTCGGAGGGTATCCTTTCGAAGTAGCCAGACCAGTTGACATCATTCGGTTTTTTGAAAAAAACAAATTTGAATTGCTAAGACTAAAAACGACCAGGCGTATGGGAAACAATCAATTTGTTTTTAAAAAAAGCTGATTCACTTACCTGCCACAATCGTCTTCATGCCTTTCATATACGGTCTCAGAGATTCAGGTATCGTGATACTACCGTCTTCATTCTGATAGGTCTCAATAAGGGCGATAAACGTTCTGGCCAGCGCCACGCCGGAGCTGTTCAAAGTGTGAACAAAATCGTTTTTCCCTGTCTTTTTCCTGCGAAAACGGATATTCATGCGCCGCGCCTGAAAATCTTCAAAATTGCTGCATGATGAAACTTCCAGATACCGGCCAAGCCCAGGCGACCAGGCTTCGATGTCGTAACACTTGGCGGCCGCAAAGCTCATGTCTCCTGAAGCCAGTAGAAGAACACGGTAAGGAATGTCAA
>JAFGJP010000232.1 GCA_016929035.1 Candidatus Auribacterota bacterium
CCTCGAACCTTTTCAATCTGCCTCCTGTGGATAGAAGTTCGCCATAAGATAAACAGGGTAGAGCACAGGAGATTTCGCAGAGGCCACATAGGCCGGCTTCAGTCCTTGCTCCAGAAGTCTCTCGTAATCTTTTTTGCGGACAAGGAAAAAGATCTTCTTGTCCTTTTGTTTCATCAGGCTGAAAAGCTCGTCTTTTCCCATGCCTTTGTCAGGAGTTCTCGGGTCAATAAAGCGATCCAGATAAAAGACGAGTTCGTCGTTCCAGAAACCGTAAAACCTCAGATCATGGTCTGAGATGACCGGCCGGACAGCCGAGCAGAAAGGCCGCACGTCTCTTTTCGGATTGATGACAGAAAGAGTGGCCAGCCCTCCATAAAGGAGAAGGCATGTCAGCATGGAAAGAAGAGCTGCCAGATAAAAAGTCCTGCTTTTTCTGACAGCGGCAAATATAAAAAAGCTTCCCATCAGCGCAAAAACAGAAAGTGTGTGAGGGAAGATCTGATTAAGATGATCAAGAAAAAGCTCGGCCTTCTGCAGATCAGCGGGCGGGAAGTGGCGGCTGAAGAAAGGATCTGCCAGGTCAGCGGAAAGAAAGGAAAGCCCGAGAAGGATGCCTGTGAAAACGAGAAGAGAGCCTGCGCTGAGAAAAAAAAGGTTCTTTATGGTTTTTGGCGATGCAGCTTGAATCGCGTAATGCGCCGCGAGGAGCGAAGCCGCGGGATAGACCGGAAGGATGTAGTCGCTTCTCTTGACGCCGGCAAGAGAAAAAAAGACCAAAATAAAAATGACGTAGATTGTCAGCAGGGATTCGACAGGCGATGGTTTTTTTGCCTTGACGGACCGGCACAGGAACGCCAGGAAAAAAAGGCTCCATGGAAAAAATCCGCCGACAAAATGCGGGATATAGAACCAGAGTGGCTGGCGTTTTGAAAATTCTTCTGAGAAGGGTATTGACGAAGGCCCGAGAAAGCGGCCGATATTATCTGAAAGAAAAAATTTTGTGAAGAAACGCCCTTCGGTCTTGACGATGACAGCTGAGTACCAGGGAAGGACAAGAAGAACAAAGATCGCGACTCCCCGCAAAGAGAAAAAAGAACGGATCCTGCATCCCGGCTTTTTTCGCAGACAAAAGAACAGGACAGGAAAAAAGGGCAGAAGAAGGCCAATCGGCCCTTTGCATAAGACGGCGAGTCCGCTGGAGGCAAAAAAGGCACAGGAATAAAAGACTTTTCTTTTTTCGCTTTCTTCTTGCGTGTAAAAGAAGAAGAAAATGAGGGATGAAAAACAGAGACAGCTGAAGACCATATCCATCCTCGCGACCTGCGTCATCCAGAAGACCTTGGGGCTGGAAAGGAAGATTGCCGACGATACAAGGGCCAGTGCAGGGATCTTGAGCTTTTTCTGGACGCTGAAGAAAAGAACCGGGACGAGAAGTGCGCCGAGAAAGCTGGGGAGGCGGGAGGAGAACTCGCTGACAGATCCCGTGAGAGCGGAAAAAAGAGCGATAAGCCAGAAAAAAAAAGCCGGCTTTTCACTGTCTTCGGCGCCGTTCAGATGCGGGACGATCCATTCGCCTCCCTCAAGGAATTCTCTGGCGATCTGGGCGGACTGGGTCTCCAGCGAGCTCCACAGGCCTCTTTGAACGGAAAGGCTCAAAGAAAGCCAGATCAGAATGCCTGTAACAGCGAGAGATATCAAGTGAAGATGTTTATCTGATTTATTCATGATCATCAGCTATTTTATTTTATCGCAATTGGCGCAGAGCGGAAGATGAGTTATTTTCTTTTCGCTGTTCATCCGGCGGAGCAGGAGATATTTATTCCCTTCCCAAACCCTGGTCAACCCCTCGCTGAAAACGTTGCCGATAACGAAATCCCCGTTGAAGTCGTAGCAGCAGGGAACGACGTCTCCGTTCCACAAGATCTGCATGATAGGCCGGGAGATCATGGGGCACGTGGCCTTCTTTTTTTGCCTGGGCAGGTTGAAGCTCCGGCCTTTTCCATAGTTATGAACATGGCTGAATTCAATAACGGCTTTTCCCAGCCACTGTAAAGAGAACCGTAAAAAAGAATGCATCGGGCCGATATACTTGACGCTCACGGTCGGCTTTTTTCGTCTGAAAGATTTTTTGAGACGGATAAATTCCAGAATGTTCTTTTTGATTTCTTCATAGCGAAAAGGAACATGGATCTTTTCATATTCCGAGGGGGTGACTCCGTAAAAGCTGATCTTTATTTTGTCTACGCCGGAAAAAAGAATGTCTTTTGCAAGATCTCCCTTTAAAAGTGATGCGTTTGTGACAAAAAAGAGCCGGGTTTGCGGTAGCCCCTTTCTGGCATATTGGATTTTCCGGACAAAGTCTTTATCGAGAAGAGGTTCGCCGAATCCCTGAAGGTGCAGATCCTTTAATTGATTTGGATCGCACTGGTCGACAATGGTTCTGAAATCTTCAAAGGACATGGTGCCTACGGGCCGCGTGAGCTTTTCTCTTGGACAGATCGTGCAGCGGCCGTTGCACAGGTTCGTGTTTTCGATCCTGATCTGCCTGGGAAAAAGTTTGCTTGGATCATTCATGTCATGCGTTTTCAAGATTTTGCTTTATCTTTGTAAATCTGTTGCATGGAAAAATGTAATTTAGTAGTATTGAAATCTTAAAAATATCGCAGATAGTGTAATATAAAACCCTTATTATGAAAAAGCAATTTTATTTCGTGAGCTTCTTCCTTGGACTTCTGGTTCACATCGCCTTTCTCTTTTTTTTTGTCGACGGGCTTCAGGCCGAGTTCAGCAAATCAAGCCGCTGGAGATATATCGTTATTCATCACAGCGGAACGCGCATAGGCAATCTGCAGATTTTTGACAATTATCACCGGCGTCGGGGCATGAAAAATGGCGCGGCCTATCACTTTGTTATCGGCAACGGGACGGCCGATAAGGGTGATGGGCAGATTGAAGTCAGCAGCCGGTGGAAAAGGCAGATAGAGGGCGGTCACTGCCGGCAGAGGTGGGTGAATAAAATCGGAATTGGTATCTGCCTTGTCGGAAACTTTGATCATACGAGGCCGACCCGAAAACAGATGCATTCTCTTGTATCTCTTTGCAAGCTCCTGAGAAGCCGATATTATATTCCTTTATCAAACATCAAGGGACACGGCCATATAAAAGGTGAAAAGACAAATTGTCCTGGAAAAAATTTTTCCATCCAGGAGTTTAAGAAAATGCTGGTCGAGGAAGAGCAGCGCACGTTTAAGATATCCGATTAGAAAGTTATTTTTTGTTTTCCCTATTCCGGAAAACACCGGAGAAAACATAACGTTTTTTAGCGATAAAAAAATATTGATTTTAAAGATATTTAACTATAAATTAGACTTTTTTTTAAGAATGATATATAATGAGCTTAATTTCGCTCGAAATATAAAAACATAAACAGGCGAGATTATTTTTATAGGAGGCAATGAGCATGTTGAATATATTTGATTCGGTTCTCGGCCTTTTTTCCAAAGATA